>JANXNW010000328.1 GCA_025353905.1 Hymenobacter sp. | reverse complement strand
GCTGGCGCTTGCGGCGCTGCTGGCTGAGGGGCTGCTGTTGCGGTTTGGGTCGGCGCGGCGGACGGTGGCGGCTCCGGTGGCGCAAGTGGCCTGAGAAGCTGTTTGATTTTAGTAAGATACGAGACGTATGACACGAGACTTTTCTCGGCGAGCGTCTGACGAGAAATCTTATGCCTCGTGTCTAACGTCTCATGTCTTACTAAAATCAAACAGAAAAGCTCACCCAGACAGCCCATAAGGCGCGGGGCTGGGGCCTGGAGTGGCAGTATCTTGCTGGCCCATTCGCCTAATATGCCCGCTGACCAGCCCAGTAGTTTGCCCGAAAATGATGCTCATGCTGGCTTGGTGACGCGGCTGTCGCTGCGCTTTGGGGTGGGGACGGGCATTCTGAATGCAGCTTGGCTGCTGGGCTTGCAGCTGACGGGCAACAACGCATTCGGGCCGAAGCAGGTGCTGGCTCAGCTGCTGGTGCCGCTGGCGGCGCTGGTGAGTCAGTGGCTGTTGCGGCAGCGGCTGGTCCCGGCCAAGCCGGGCGTGGGGCGGGCGCTGGGCGTGGGTGGGCTGACGGTGCTCGTGGCGGCGCTCATCTCGGCTAGTAGCGTGGCGGGGCTGGCCTCCGGTGTGGGCGAAGCGGCGCTGGCTCGCAACCGCGCCGAGCTGAACGAAATCACGCTTGCCGACCAGCAGGCCAGTCTCCAATCCCAGAACCAACCCGGCAAACCCGCCCAGCTCACGCCCGAACAGGGGCGGCAGCAGGCGGCCATGTTTCAGCAGCAGCTCGAAAAAAGCCGGCACCTGAGCGTGGGCGACATGGTAGTGGGTAATTTTACGGCCGTGCTGCTGCTGGGCACGCTGCTGGCCGTGCCGGGCGGTATTTTCTTTCGGGAGTAATTTTCTTGTACCCTTAACCTTTCACTGAACATGCAAACCACTACGGTACCCGCGCCCAACCAGACGGGTCTGGTTTCGGTCGGCCTTCGGTATGGGCTGTTTATTTCACTAGTTTGGCTGATTGTCGATTTCCTGCTGCGGCAAGTGAGCCTGGGCTTTCTGAGTTACGGCATTGTGGTGTTCGTCGCCTCGCTCGTAGTGAGCATAATTGGGGTTGTACTGGCGCATCGGGCTTTCAAAACCGGTAACGAGGGCCTGATGTCGTTCGGGCAAGGAGTCATCATTACCCTGATTATGATGCTGGTGTGGGGCTTTGTGTCCTCTGTTTTTAATTATCTGTACGTTCACTACATAGACCCTGCGTTCGTGGATAAAATGCGCGACGACATGGTGACCTTCATGGAGAAAAACTCTATACCGCAAGCGGACATTGATAAGAGCACCGCAAAATTTGAGGACATGAAGGGTGGGCTGGGCAAAACGTTGATTTCAGGCATGACTTCGGGGGCGATTACCGGCGTGGTCCTGGGGCTGATAATCTCGATTTTCACCAAGCGCAACCAAGCCGAGTTTGAATAAGCCGACCCCTGAATTTCCGGTCGAAATCTCCGTCGTCGTGCCTTTGCTCGACGAGGCCGAGTCGTTGCCGGAGCTTATTGCCTGGATTCGGCGGGTGCTGACGGCGCGCGGACTCTCGTACGAGGTGCTGCTGATTGACGACGGCTCGACGGACGACTCCTGGACTGTTATCGAGGCGCTGGCGGGACAGGACGCGGCCGTGCGCGGCATTCGCTTCAATCGCAACTACGGCAAGTCGGCGGCGCTCAACGTGGGCTTCGAGGCGGCGCGCGGGCGGGTGGTGTGCACGATGGACGCCGACTTGCAGGACTCGCCCGAGGAATTGCCGGAGCTGTACCGGCTCATCACGGAGGAGAAATACGACCTGGTGAGCGGCTGGAAGCAGAAGCGCTACGACCCGCTGTCGAAAACCATCCCGACCAAGCTTTTCAACGCGGCCACGCGCTGGTTGTCGGGCATTAAACTTCACGATTTCAACTGCGGGCTGAAAGCCTACGACCAGCGGGTGGTGAAAAGCATTGAGGTATACGGCGAGATGCACCGCTACATTCCGGTCTTGGCCAAGTGGGCGGGATTCCGGCGCATCGGCGAGAAGGTGGTGCAGCACCAGGAGCGCAAGTATGGGCACACCAAGTTCGGGCTGGAGCGCTTCGTATTTGGGTTTTTGGATTTGCTCAGCATCACCTTCGTAGGGCGGTTTCGGCGGGCACCAATGCACTTTTTTGGTACGCTGGGCACCGTCTCGTTCCTCATTGGCTTATTTATCACGTTCTGGCTGACGGGCCAGAAAATCTGGCTTTCGACCCACAACTTGCGAGCGCGCAGTGTCACCGAGCAGCCACTGTTTTTCCTGGCCCTGACGGCCGTCATCGTGGGCGTGGTTTTGTTCGTGGCCGGTTTTTTGGGCGAGATGGTGCAGCTCAACGGGCCGCGCCGCAACGACTACTTGGTGCGCGAGCGGCTGCGGTGATTTCAATGAGCAACTAACAATGAGCAATGAACAATGCTCGTTGACTCCAGCTAGTCACTGATAGAGAAAGGGCTGACAACCAAGTACGATTGACGAGAATTACTTATTGCTCATTGAAAATTGCTCATTGAAAATAGTTATCATCGGCCCGGCCTACCCCTTGCGCGGCGGGCTGGCGACCTATAACGAGCGGCTGGCGCGGGCCTTTCAGGCGGCGGGCGACGTGTCGCGGCTCGTTACGTTTTCGCTGCAATACCCCGA
>JANXNW010000194.1 GCA_025353905.1 Hymenobacter sp. | reverse complement strand
TCGGTGACGCTGTATGGCGAAGACCCGGACGTGCGGCCCGATATTTATGGCAAAATCGGCAACGCGGGCGTGAGCATCGCCTGCCTCGACGATGCCAAGAAGCTGTATTCGGGCTTCAACCTGGCCAACCCCAGCACGTCGGTTTCGATGACGATTAATGGCCCAGCCGCCACGTTGGCGGCGTTTTTCATGAACGCCGCCATCGACCAGCAGTGCGAGCTGTACATCCGGGAGCACGAGCTAACGGCCGAAGTCGAGGCCAAAATTGAGCAGCTTTACGCGGCCAAAAACCAGCCCAGGCCTCGCTACCAGGGCGAGCTGCCGGCCGGCAACGACGGCCTGGGCCTGCTCCTGCTCGGCGTGACGGGCGAAGACGTGCTGCCCACCGACATGTACGCCACCATCAAGGCCCGGACGCTGACGCAGGTGCGCGGCACCGTGCAGGCCGACATCCTGAAGGAAGACCAGGCCCAGAACACCTGCATTTTCAGCACCGAATTCGCCCTGCGCCTGATGGGCGACGTGCAGCAGTACTTTATCACCGAGAAGGTGCGGAATTTCTACTCCGTGTCGATTTCGGGCTACCACATTGCCGAGGCGGGGGCCAACCCGATTACGCAGCTGGCCCTGACGCTCTCCAACGGCTTCACGTTCGTAGAATACTACGTGAGCCGCGGCATGAGCGTGAACGACTTCGCGCCCAACCTGAGCTTCTTCTTCTCCAACGGCATCGACCCGGAGTACGCCGTGATTGGGCGGGTGGCCCGCCGCATCTGGGCCAAGGCCATGAAGCTGAAGTATAACGCCGATGCCCGCAGCCAGATGCTGAAGTACCACATCCAGACCTCGGGCCGCAGCCTGCACGCGCAGGAAATCGACTTCAACGACATCCGCACCACGTTGCAAGCGCTGTACGCCATCTACGACAACTGCAACTCCCTGCACACCAACGCCTACGACGAGGCCATCACCACGCCCACCGAGGAATCGGTGCGCCGGGCCATGGCCATTCAGCTCATCATCAACCGCGAGCTGGGGCTGGCCAAAAACGAAAACCCGCTGCAAGGCTCCTTCATCATCGAGGAGCTGACCGACCTGGTGGAAGAGGCGGTGCTGCTCGAATTCGACCGCATCACGGAGCGCGGCGGCGTGCTGGGCGCGATGGAAACCATGTACCAGCGCGGCAAAATCCAGGAGGAAAGCATGCACTACGAGATGCTGAAGCACACGGGCGAGTACCCCATCATCGGGGTGAACACCTTCCTCTCGTCGAAGGGCTCGCCCACGGTGGTGCCGGCCGAGGTCATCCGCGCCACGGAGGAGGAAAAGCAGTACCAAATCGACATGCTCCAGCTGCTGCACCAGCGCAACGCCGCCCAGGCCCCGGCGCGGCTCCAGCAGCTCCAGCAAATCGCCGTGGCCAACGGCAACCTCTTCGCCGAGCTGATGGAAACGGTGAAATACTGCTCGCTCGGCCAGATTACCAACGCGCTGTTCGAGGTCGGCGGGCAGTACCGGCGGAATATGTAGGGCGGCCGGTTGAACGGATTTTAACGGACTGAACGAATGAGGCCGAGAATCTATATTGACACCTCCGTGGTGGGCGGGTACTTCGATGAGGAATTTAACGACGTCACGGAAGTGTTTTTCGAACAGTTTCGGAGCGGCCAGTTCATTTTCGTGGTATCCGACCTACTCGACCTGGAACTGCTGAATGCCCCGCCGCGCGTTCGGGATTTGCTTGGTGGCTACCCCGCCGGATTTTTTGAGCGGGTGGCGTTCACCGAGGAAGCCGAAACGCTGGCCAATCAATACATTGCCAAGAAAGTAGTGGGCAAAACCAGTCTGGCCGACTGCCGCCACATTGCTCTGGCAACGTTGTCGCGGGTAGATGTGTTGGCCAGTTGGAATTTCAAGCACATCGTCAACATGCAACGCATTCACGGCTACAACTCGGTAAACCTGCGGCTCGGGTATCAGCTTCTGGAAATTCGCAGCCCCAAAGACCTGCTTACTTATGAAAACGACTAAGGCCCCCAAGACTTTCGATGCCGTGAACATGATGCGCGACATCCGCACCAAGATTTTGCAGGAAACTGAGAACATGAGTTTCCAGGAATTACAAGCGTACATCAAGCGACGTTTGGAAGCAGCTGGCAAACATCCCACTCCGATTGCATCGTAGCGCAACGCCGCGCAGGCCCCGGCGTGGCTCCAGCAGTTCCAGCAAGTGGCCGTGGCCAACGGCAACCTCTTCGCCGAGCTGATGGAAACGGTGAAATACTGCTCGCTCGGACAGATTACCAACGCGCTGTTTGAGGTCGGCGGGCAGTACCGGCGGAATATGTAGGCTGCATTGATATTTTCCATAAGTTATTTTCTTTCAGCCTCTTTTGTTTATGGAATTCTTCGGAATTACTGCTGACTTTACTTGTAAATATTTAGGCAACAATATTAATTCAAAAAATGATGGATTCGATTATTTCATCATTAAACAGTTTGACAGAAAGAGCACTACAGGTGTAACCAATTATTATAGCTTTAAAGTAATTGACAAAGCATTAAATCGTGTGCCTATTAACATTAAGGGTGTTAAGCTGGTAGAAATCTCTTCTCCGTATTGGTGGGATTTAGGCGGCTTTAAAATCAACGACGCAAGATTTAGGATTGCAGGTAGCGATGGGCCTTGGTATAAGGAAAGGCACTTTAGCCCTTATGTAAATTATTTAAAATGGCGTATTAATAGAGAGGCTTCCGCAGGTGCTTTCTGCTTTTTAGTCGTAGAAGATGAAAAAGGTGAAACGTCGAGCATTCCGACCTTTTTATATGACATTGATTCAATTGAATACAATCTTAGCTTTCTTAAGCGTCTTAGTATACTGAAGCTTCATTCAACAAATAAGTTGTTAACTACATTGCTTCAACTTAAAGGTATTTCGCTTACAAAAAGCGAAGAAAGAGTGCGCTTGCAGGAGTATTTCGAGGAAAAAATAAAGGACTGGCATACCGACTCAACCAATTGGAATAAGGCGGTTCATCATGAAAATCCTGAAATAGATTTACTGTATGAAGAGTTGAGGAATTCACTTTTCGATTCATGAATTTAAGTGCAGATAGACACGAGTTAAACCCCCAAACTGGCGCGAGTTTAGGCGCAGCCGTAACTCGTGACTGATTATGATGTGGAGGCTGTGCCTCCACTGCCGCAACGCGGCAAGGCGGAAATGCATTGCCAGGGTGTCCGGGCAAGTCGTTCTGATGCGAGGCGCAGCCTCGCCCGAAGGCCGGGCACGGGTTACACTCCACTTCGTTTCGTTAAACTCGCGCCAGGTATAGCCTTTACACCAGCACGAGTAGGTTTCAGGATGAGCGAGAAATACAAATTCCACGATTCGCAGCAGCTCTACTTTGTCAGCTTTGCCACCGTCAACTGGA
>JANXNW010000141.1 GCA_025353905.1 Hymenobacter sp. | reverse complement strand
CGTTGCCTGCTGAGTCGGCAAACCGACCACCCCCCCGGCCTGGTCATACAGACCCATCACGAGAGGCCGGTAATCAGTGGCTCCGGCGTTGACTTGCGCATCAAACGATAGTCCCAAACCCCGCCTGAATTGCGCGTTTGCCACCCTTAGCGGCCCCGCACCCAACCCGGCCGGCACCGTTGCCGGCACCGTCACCACCGCGTCGGCTATGTCAAACCCCAGCGTCCCGGCATCCACGATGTACACGCCGTCTTTCACCAGTTCAGTAAGTGAGTTGAACAGGCTGCCAGGCTTGAAAAGCTGGTACCCATTGCCGGCCGGGTTGAAGCCGTAAATAGCCTGCACGTTATTTTTCCACGGAGCCGAGGCCAGCGTCAGGCTGGCCGCGTTGAACAGAATACCCGACAGGGCTTTACTGATAGTAGCCATCTTAAAGAGTAGTTAGAGGGTTAAAAGAAAAGCCGGCCCCGGCATCACACCAGGGCCGGCCCACGCATCCTTGAGTCGTCCGGCTTAGTAGTTCACCACTGGCCCGAAGCTGCCCGTCCGGGTCACGCCGCCCGTCGTGAAGCTGAACGGCTTGCCGGTGTAGCGGTCGAAATAGACCACGTTCGCCACCTGACGGCCCGCCACCTGAATGTCCATCGAGGCCGGAGCGCTGCCGCCCGTCGCCAGCTCGTTGTACTTCAGGCTGTCGCCCGCCGAGGCCGTGAGCGTCACGCCCGTAGCCGAGCCGTTCGGCCCGTTGAGGGTCGTATTGAAGGCCACCGGAGCCGGCGGCGTGACGGGCGGCGTGCCGCTGGCCGTTTCCCCAAACAGCGCTTCGAGCGCCAGCAAATTGCCGCCGTTGCCGTCCGCGATAGGAGCGGCCACTTGGGCCGGCGCGCCCTCCAGGCTGCCGCCGGCATAAATGCCGAGCTTGCCGCTGAGGTCGGCCGTCCGCATGTCCTCGACGAGCATCGTTTCCGGCTCGTGGCTCGTGCCATAGAGCACGTTTACCCGCTCCAGCCGACGCTTGGCCGTGTCGGCATCCGTGAGGGCCACGATGAGGCGCAATGCGAGCCGACGCGCCCGCTTGTCGGCCGAGGCCCGTAGCGCCAGCGCTTTCCGCGTCCGGCGCTTACCCTGTTCCTGATAGGCAGTAGTTGCCATAAAATGGAGAGTTGAAAGAAAGTGAAAAGAAAAACGGCCGACCCGCCCGGGTCGGCCGCACCCTTAGTCCACGTACTCAATCGTGAGCGCGTCGCCGGCCGAGTTGTCGAGCGGGTAGTATTTGCCGTTCACCTCCTGGTAGAAGCGGATACCCACCGCGCCCACCACCAGGTTGTCAGCCGCCGGGGCGGCCGGCAGCGTGGCCGCGCTCGTCAGGTTCTGAATGGCCGGGCCGTTCAGCGGCTGAATGCCCAGCGAAGCGCCGGGCGCAAACTCACCCTTCATGGCCTCCATATTGCAGTCGGCCGCCCCGAACACCACCTCGTAGTGCGTCGCCCCTTGCGGAGCCTTGACATCGGTGAGCGAGTTCAGCGTCGGAATGGTGAGCGTCACCGTAGCCCCCTGGGCGGCGATGCTGCGCGGCGCGAAAAACACCTGCCCGAGGCTGGTGAGCAGGTTGAAGTCGAAGCCCAGCAGCGGGGCCGAGTTCACCTTGTCAAACACCCGCTGCCCGCGGTCATTCACGTCGTCGGCCTTGATGATGGCCACCATCTTGCTCGTCAGGCGGCCCGTCATGCCCCGGTCCGATACGCCCGCCACGAGCGAGCGCAACGTCTCCCGGATGAGCTTCCCATACGAGCCCCCGAGGCCGAACTCGGTGTTGTTTTCAAGCGTCCGCTTCGCCGTGACCCAGCGCGAGGCGGGCTTGGTGGCCACGGCCCCGTCGCGCCGAAACACGACATTGCCGATAGTGCCCTGAATCTGGATTGCTCCAATTTGTTGTGCCATTACCGTAACTGGTTAAAGTGAGAAAAACACCCCCGTGCTTGCATTAGTCGGCCTTTCTACCAGGAGCAGGTACCCCGATAGCGCCGCTTATTTTTAAGAAAATATCCGTGTAGAATCCAGGGTAAATCCAGGGTGAATCCAGGGTAAATCCCACCACCATGCACAAATACCCGCGTAGCGCCGCTAATTCTGAGCGTCAAACCCGCGCCACTCATCGTAACATGGCCCGAACCTACGCCCCCGTTTCAGCCGTTGTATCTTCGTCTGCCACATTCAGCCCAATCTCGCCAATTATGCCCCAGGTTTGCATCTGCCCCAAAGAAGCGGCGCAGCTGACCGGCACTAAATACAGCACTGCCAAGGTGCTCTTGCAGCGCATCCGCAAGCACTTTGACAAGCCCGCACGCGCTTACGTGTCCGTGGCCGAGTTCTGCCAGTTCACTCACTTACCCGAGGCTGAAGTTTCCCGCGCCCTAAACCGTAGCTGAAGTGTGGATGCAGCAGGATAGTAAGACCGACACGCCCGCCTT
>JANXNW010000032.1 GCA_025353905.1 Hymenobacter sp. | reverse complement strand
GTGAAAAAGGTGAACGCGATGGGGTCGTTCGTTTTGAGTTCGAGTACAAGTAAGGAGGTGGTCATGGTACTTGTTGGTTGGAAGGTGAAAAAAAAGTGAGTGAGCATTTACTCGCAGACCAAGTAAGCCGGAAAATTGTTTTTCAAGTTTCTGAAAAAAAATTTGTGCCCTAGCCTAAAAGGTTGCATCCAGGACAAAACTTTGTACCTGTCTGATGCGGCAAATATAAGCGTTTATGTTACATAATTGCGCTGCTTATGAATCGTCGGAAAAAAATTGCGAAACGCTGACCAGCGGCGGCTGGCACAACCGACCTGGTATTTGAAAGCCAGCGCGCTACCGGCCGGCTGATTGCCGGGCTACTTCGGGCAGCACTTTGGCCAGGGCTTCGGCCTGGGCGCGGGTGAATTTGCCCTCGACCTGCACGAGCACGAACGAGCTGGCCGCGTCGGGCACGGCACCGGTAGCGAGCAGCTCGCGCACCTCATCGCCGCTGGCGCGTACCACGTAGTCGAGGCTGGTGCGGCCGCCGCCGCTCGTGATGAGGGGCGTGTAGCGCTCGGCCCGCACGATGCCGGCCACTTCCTGGCTCAGGCCCTCGGCGGCCAGCGCCCGCGCGGCGCCGCTCACGGGCACGAAACTCAGCGCCCGCATTGTGCGGATGCCGGTGATGGCGTTGGTCAGGTCGGAGCCGCCGAGCAGCTTGCCCACCCGCACCAGGGCCAGACGCTGGAGCAGGTCGGCCGACCACTCGGTGGCCCGGAAACCGGGCTGGTCGTGGTACTTGTCGTAAAAAGCGGCCACTGTGCGGGCTGGGGTGCCGGGGCCGGCGGCGCGGCAGCCGCCGAGCAGCACGAGGGCGACGAGCAAAGCGTACCGGGCGCTGGAACGGGCGGACTTGGAGAGGAAGTTGGTCATGGGAGCAAAGGTGTTAATGAATGAATGTTGCCGGCCGGTCTGGCAAGGCTGATGCCAGGCGCGGTGGGCGGGGTCGGGCGGGCGGATACTTTTGTGGGGCGGCTGTCAGCGTTCACTGACGGCCCTACGGTGTCAACTGAAGCTTACCCTACTTTATGAGTGCTCCACCCACTGATTTCGACCCCAACCACAACCCCTGGCAGACGCTCAGCTCGGAGCCGCGCTACGCCAACCCCTGGATTGCGGTGCGCGAAGACCAGGTGCTCAACCCGCGCGGCGGGCGCGGTATCTACGGGGTGGTGAGCATGAAAAATAAGGCCCTGGGCATCGTGCCCGTCGATGCCGAAGGTAATACCTGGCTCGTGGGCCAGTACCGCTACCCGCTGAATGAATACAGCTGGGAAATCCCGATGGGTGGCGGGCCGGTCGAGCTGGACGTGCTCGAATCGGCCCGGCGCGAGCTGCGCGAGGAAACCGGCCTGCTCGCCGCCCGTTGGACGCGCATCGCCCGGCTGCACACCTCCAACTCGGTGACGGACGAAGAGGGCTTCGTCTTTCTGGCCCAGGAGCTGACCCAAACCGCCTGGGAGCCCGAAGAAACCGAAGACCTGCGCCTTTGGAAATTGCCCCTGACCCAGGCCGTGGACATGGTCATGCGCGACGAGATAACCGATGCCATCAGCGTGGTCGGGCTGCTCAAGGCGGCCCGACTGCTGAGGTTGGGTTGAAAGCGAGGCGCGTTCAGATTGTGGGCAGAATCGGCGGGTAAGTTTGCCAGACTGGAAGCAGCTAAGCAGGCTGGCTGCTCGCCCGCCCGCCCTGATTAGCTGCCCGTCCTGATTCAACGTGCCAGCATTTTGCCCATCGCCCCATGAAATTGCTGCTCATCGAAGACGAAGCCGCCCTGCGCCAGACGCTGGCCGCGTCGCTGCGCCAGAACGGGCACGTAGTCGAAACGGCCGCCGACTACGCCCAAGCCCACGAGAAAATCAAGCTCTACGCGTACGACTGCGTGCTCGTGGACCTGACCCTGCCCGGCGGCGACGGGCTGGATTTGGTGCGCACGCTCAAGGCTGATAAGTCGGCGGCCGGGGTGCTCATTCTCACCGCCCGCGACGGACTCGACGACCGGGTGCGCGGCCTCGACCTGGGGGCCGACGACTACCTGACTAAGCCCTTCCACCTCTCGGAGCTGAACGCCCGGCTGCGGGCCTTGCTGCGGCGGCGGCAGTTCGGCGGCCAGCAGACGCTCGTGTTTCGGGAGCTGACCGTGTGGCCCGACGCGGCCGAGGTGCGGGTGCGTGGGGCGCTGCTGCCGCTCACGCGCAAGGAATACGACCTGCTGCTGTACCTACTCGCCAATCCTGGCCGGGTGCTCACCAAGGAAGCCATCGCCGAACACCTGAGCGGCGACCAGGTGGATACGGCCGACTCGCTCGACTTTATCTATTCGCACCTTAAAAACCTGCGCAAGAAGCTGACCGAGCTGGGGGCCGAAAATTATATTCGGACGCTGTACGGGGTGGGGTACAAGCTGAGTTTGGAGTAGGCCATGAACCTGCTCACCGCCACCACCCGCTACTACTTGCTGCTGACCACGGTGCTCTTCGCCCTGGCCAGCGGACTGCTGTACGCGGGCGTGAACCGGGCGCTCAAGCGGGAAGTGGACGAGGACCTGCGCCACCGCGCGCGGACGCTGACCCAGCTCGTGGCGCGCGGGCAGCCGCTGCCCGACGCGGTGCCGCTCGAAGAGTTGGTGGCCCGCAGCCAGCAACCGCGGGCGCTGGGCTACGCCGATACGCTGCTGCGCGAGCCGTATGAAAAGGAGCCGGTGCCCTACCGGCAGCTTACGTTTCGGCTGGGCACTGGCGCGGGCGCGGAGTGGCTCACGCTGCGCCGCTCGCTGGTCGAGACGGAGGACGTGCTGAGCGTGGTGCTGGAGGTGATGCTCGGTGTGCTGGCCCTGCTGCTGCTGGGCGTGGTGGGCCTGAACCGCTGGCTGAGCAGCCGGCTCTGGGCCCCGTTTCGGCGCACGCTCACGGCGCTACGCACCTACGAGCTGGCCCGCCACGAGCCGCTGACCCTGCCCGCGCCGGCCATCCGCGAATTTGCCGAACTGAACCAGGCCCTCAATCAGCTCAGCCAGCGCCTGGCGGCCGACTACGAGAGCCTGCGGCAATTCACCGAGAACGCGGCCCACGAGCTGCAAACGCCCCTAGCCATCATGCAGGCCCAGCTCGAAGAGCTGCTGCAAGTGCCCGCTCTGACGCACGACGAAGCCGCCGTTACGCTGGTGGGCGAACTGCTGGCTGCCGCCCGCCGCCTCTCGCGCCTGCACCAGGCGCTGACCTTGCTCAGCCGGCTGGAGAACCGGCAGTTCGCGCTCGCTCAGGCCGTGCCGGTGCACCTCGGCCAGCTCTTGCGCGAGCGCGTGGCGAGCTTGGCCCCGCTGCTCGAAGCCCGCGAGCTGCACCTGACGCTGCGCGTGGCCGAGGCGCTGCCGCCGCTGCTGCTGCACCCCGGCCTGGCCGATTCGCTGCTGCAAAACCTGCTGCACAACGCCGTCAAGCACAACCACCCCGGCGGCCGCATAGACATCGAGCTGAGCCGGGCCGCGCTCGAAATCCGCAACACCGGACCAATTATTACGGGCGACCCGGCGCGCTTTTTCGAGCGGTTTCGCAAGCACGCGGCCGCCTCCGACTCGCCGGGGCTGGGGCTGAGCATCGTGCAGCACATCGCCGGGTATTATGGGTTTCGGGTTGGGTATTCGTTCGAGGCAGTCGGCGGGTGGCACGTACTGCGAGTGGTGTTTTGAGCGGTTGCCAGGTTGGTGCTCGGCGCGGGCGGGCGGCTTTTCGCCGCCCGCCCGCTTAGCGTTGAGCGGCGCTTCAGGAGGGTCCATCCCACAGCCCCAAGCAAGCTCATCGCGGCAAACGTGCCGTTCAATGTAAACCGGGCGGGCGGCGAAAAGCCGCCCGCCCGGGTCGCGCCCTCAGACTGCGCACAGAATCGGCTTGGAGCTTTGGCCCATCGTTTCACGTTTCAACTTTTCAACCCATGAAAAATATCCTACTTGCCGCCTCAGCTCTATTGCTCGCCGGCCCCGCTTTCGCCCAAAAGCTGACCCCGGGCCAGGTGCCGGCCGCCGTCGCGGCCACGTTCCAAGAAGCCTTCCCGAAAGCAACCGCCGTGAAATGGGAGAAAGAAAACGGCAATTATGAGGCTGGTTTCCGGCAAGCCGGGGCCAAGATGTCGGCTTTGCTGAGCGCCAGCGGCCAGCTCAAGGAAACCGAAACCAGCCTCACCCCCTCGGCCCTGCCCGCGCCCGTCCGGGCCGCGCTCGCCGCCCGCTACAAGGGGCTGAAAGTGAACGAGGCCGCCCGCATCGTAGCCGCCGACACGGGGGCGGTGATGTACGAGGCCGAGGTGCGCCAAAACGGCAAGACCCGCGACGTGTTGTTCACGGCCGACGGCGGAGAGGTGGTCAAAGAATGAGCGCCCGTCGCGCTTTCCTGATTTTCCTCTCCGTTTGTTGAGCGAGCGGCTGCTTCCACGCAGCTGCTCGCTTTTCGCGTTTATTTTCTTTGCAGTTTAGTTGAGACACTTTTTCCAAAACGCCGCGCTGCTGGGGCTGCTGCTCCCGCTGATTCCCTTCGCCGCCCGCGCCCAAACCAGCTCCCAAACCAGCCTCCCGACTGGCACCATCCGCGGGACGCTGCTCGACGCGGGCAGCGGGCAGGCGCTGCCCTTCGCTAACGTGCTGCTGCGGCGCGCGACCGACTCGACCGTCGTGACCGGGGCGCAGGGCAGCGAGGCGGGCGGCTTCGTGCTGGGGCCGGTGCCGCCGGGCCAGTACGTGCTGCAAGCCAGCGCCGTGGGCTACCGCACCGGGCGGCGGGCGCTCACGCTGAGCGCCGCCGCGCCCGCCCTCGACCTGGGCCCGCTGCGCCTGCGAGCGGTGGCCGCCCGGCTCGCCGACGTGGTGGTGACGGCCGAGCGGCCGGTGCTGAGCCAGACCCCCGACAAGCAGATAATTGACGTGAGCAAGGACCTGACCGCCACCGGCGGCACGGCCCTGGACGTGCTCCAGAACGTGCCCTCGGTGAGCGTGGACCAGACCGGGGCCGTGAGCCTGCGCGGGTCGAGCGGCGTTACCATTTTCATCGACGGCAAGCCCACCACGACGACGCTCGACCAGGTGCCGGCCAGCGCCATTCAGAGCATCGAAGTCATCACCAACCCCTCGGCGCGCTACGACGCGGCCGGGGCGGGCGGCATTCTGAACCTGGTGCTGAAAAAAGAGCGCCGCGCGGGCCTGAACGGGCAGGCGGCCCTCAACGCGGGCACCGGCGACAAAGCCAGCACGGCCCTGAGCCTCAACTACCAGCGCGGCAAGCTGAACGTGTTCGGCTCGTATGATTTCCGGCGCGACCGCCGCCGGCTCAACGGCACGCTCGACCAAGCGACCAGCTACCGCGACACGACGCTCGTGCAGCAGCAGAGCCGGCGAGCCGTGAGCGTACAGCAAAGCCACGTCCTGCGCCTGGGGCTGGATTACGCCCTCGGCCCCGGCCAGACGCTCACGCTGGCCGTGCAGCCGCGCTTCAACCCGCTGACCGTGGCCGAGGAGCTGAATTCGCTCCAGGTCAATGCCAGCCACGCCGACCGGCCCGTGGGCAGCGGCACGAGCCAGCGCCGGAACGCGACCACCGGCACCTACCGCTCGGCCGACATCACGGCCGACTACCGCCGCGCCTGGGCTGCTGATAAAACGCAGCTCGCTGGCCGCGAGCTGACGGCGAGCGTCATCTACACACCAGGGCTGACCGAAACGGCAGTGGCTTCGGATAACTTTTTTCCCCTTGATAATTCGCGCGTCGGTCAGCAGCAGCTTAACCGCAACCGCTCGACGGCGGCCACGGGGCAGCTCGATTACAACCACCCGCTGAGCGAGACGAGTCATTTTGAGGTCGGGTTGCGCGCGGCGTATTTGCACTACGACCTCACGTACCAGCTCAGCCGGCAGCCGGCGCTGGCTTTCGACCCGTCGAATGAGTTTGTGTATCAGCAGTTCGTGCCGGCCGCGTATGGGCAGTACGCCGGCGCGCGCGACAAATTCACGTACCAGCTCGGGCTGCGCGCCGAGCTGACTCATATTCGGGGCGAGCAGGTAAGTACGGGTCAGACCACACCGCAACGCTATTTTGACTTGTTTCCGAGCGCGACGCTGGCCTACGAGCTGGCCCGCGAGCGGCGGGTGCAGCTCAGCTACTCGCGGCGCATCCAGCGGCCCGATGCCGAGGAGCTGAACCCGTTCACTGACCGCTCCGACCCACTTAACCTCGTGACCGGCAACCCCAACCTGCTGCCCGAATACACCCACGCCCTGGAGCTGGGCGGCCAGCAAAGCTGGGACGGCGGCCGCAGCCTGGGCGCGACGGCCTTCTACCGGCTCGAAACCAACACCGCCCAGCGCTTCCGGGTCGTCTTCCTCGACCCGCTCACCGGCCAGCTCGCCACCAACAACCTGCGCCAGAACCTGGGCCAGGAAACGTCTTACGGCCTGGAGCTGGTCGGGGCCGCCCCGCTCAGCGGCTTCTGGAAGCTCAACGGCACGGCTTCCACTTTCCGGCGGCTCATCGTGGGCGCGGCGGCCGACGGCACGCCCATTAACACCAGCAGCCAGGTGTTTTCGGCCCGGCTGAACAACAATTTCGCGCTCCCTAAAAAGCTCGGCGTGCAGCTCGCCCTCAACTACCGCTCGCCCGTGAACACGGCCCAGGGCACCCGCTACGCCAATTTCAACGTGGACCTGGCCGCCCGCCGCACGTTGCTCTCCGCTGACCGCGGTACGCTCACGCTGCGCGTGTCGGACGTGTTCAACACGCTGCGCTTCGACGCCGACACGTTCGGCCCCGGCCTCAGTACCCAGACCCGCCTCAAGCGCGAGTCGCGCATCGTGTTTCTGGGTTTCGCCTACCGCTTCGGCCGCGACGGCGAGGGTGCGAAAACGAAGCGCCGGGAGGAAAAGGACGACGCGGGCGGCGGGTTTGAATAAAGAGAAATTTCGACGCGCATCTTCCTTACCTCGAAATCCGTGTCTGCTTTTCTGCGCCTCTGTGGCCCAGATAACATCCGCGCGGTGGTTGTGGGGGCCTCACCCCAATAAACTTACAGGTAATGACAGAACGTGTCACTATCTGTAATTTTATGCGCATCTTTGGTGCATGGTGGTGATGCACAAAAAGACGCTAAGGCTTTACCGACTGTTGTATCCGGGTGCGGCAGCGGCGCTGGCCGATTGGTATGAGGTGGTGAAAACGGCTGATTGGGCGAACTTCTCTGAGTTGCGGCAGGTACTGCCCGCCACCGACCTTATCGGGGGCGACCGTTACATTTTTAACATCCGGGGAAATCACTACCGCTTGCTGGCCGCCATCAGCTTTCGAACCCGCACGGTTCACATTTGCGGCTTTTTCACACATCGGCAATACGACCAGCTAAGCCGCGCTCAGTTATTGGCCGGCAAATGGTCACCTTCTATTCTGTAATCCCATATCTACCGCTTATGCTACCCATTACCACCCCAATTCGCATCACGAACGACACCGAATTAGACGCCGCGATAGACCGTTTCTCCCAGTGGGCCACCGAAGTCGAGCGAAGCCCCGACCCCGTGCCAGCTGACTTGCTGGCCCTGCGCGACGAGATTGCCCGCTACGAAACCGCCGCCGGCCACGGCCCCGAAGCCCCGCCGACAGTGGCCGAGGTCCTGGCTGTGGAAATGTTCAAGCGTCGGCTGCGGCAGCGGGCGCTGGCCCAGCTGCTGGATGTGCCTGAGACGCGGCTCAGCGAAATTATCCGGGGCAAGCGCGGCATGAACCTCGACTTCGCCCGGCGGCTGCACCAGCGCCTGGGCTTATCGGCCGAAGTAGTGCTGAACCTGCGCGACGCGGCGTGAGCGGCAGATTGGGAGACATGAGACTGTGGGAAGTGAGACGTGAGACCTTCCCACAGTCTCCTGTCTCATAGTCTCACTTCCCACAGTCTCATGTCTCACAACCTCAATGCTGATTCCCCGACCCGTCGGTTGGGTACGCGCCCAGGTCTTTGCTGGGCGGGTTGATGGCCGTCGCCCCGTACATGAGACTGAGGGGAATGGCGGGCTGCGTGACGTAGGGCACGAACCCCACGTAGCCGCGGCCCACGGCCGGCGAGTTGGGGCCGAGGCGGAAATCATACGTGCCGACCGTGTTCACGTCGGCGAGCCGCTTGACGGGGGCCGGCAGCGGGAAACCCAGAAACTTCGGGTTGTTCTGGCCCAGCGCGGCGCGGCCGTCATAAACCTGGCCGGGGCGATAGCCGGCGGGCAGAAACGTGCTCGGCGCGGGCAGGTCGGTGGCTTGCGGGCGGGTGAGGAAGCTGGTGGGGTAAATCTCGTTGGCCAGCACGAGCGAATCCACGTAGTTGAGGCTGTAGCCGTAGCGCAGGTTGGCCGTGTCGGCCACCACGAGCACGTTGCCGAGGTAGTTGCCCGAGCCGACCACGCGCGGGCCGTACTTACAGTTCACCATCAGGTTGTTGTAGTAGAGGCCGCGCGAGCCTTCCTCGTAGTTGAGCGAGCCGCCGCGCCCGGCCGAGTTGCGCCGGAAGCCACAGTGAATCATGGTGTTATTGTAAAAATAAACAGCCGTCTGCGGGTTCTTGCCGCCGTTGTTGCTGGCCTTCGGGCCGTTGGTGGCCGAGCCGATAAATAGGTTGTAGGCCACGTTGCCACTCGTGCCCGACTTGATGTTGATGCACTCGCCGCCCACCTTGCCACCCTTCTCGAACGTGTTGCGCATCACGTTGATGCGCCCGCCCAGTACCCGAATCGGGTCGTCGGTCGAGCCATACACCCACGAGTCTTCGAGGTCGAACACGCCCTGCGGGTTCTGAAAGAAAAGCGGGTACGTGTTCTTGTTATTGAGAATGCCGGCCGAGACGGGCGTCACGACCACGTTACCGCCCCCGAACTCGACGTGGGTGTACTTAATCACCATCAGCGGGCAGGTCACGTCGCCCAGAATACCGCCCCACAGGCCCTGCCAGGCGGGGTCTTTGGCGGGGTCGGCGCCCACCTGGTCGGTTTTGACGGCCTTTTTCACGGTGAAATAAATCGGCTTGGCGGCGGTGCCAATCGAGAGCAGCGTACCCTTGATGACGAAGTTGAAATCGCCCAGAAAATTGACTTTCACGCCCGGCTGAATAATGAGCGTGTCGCCCGCATTGACGAACACGTCGCCGCTCACGTCAAAGTCGAGGTCGGCCTTCATCGTGCCCTTGATGGGGCCGACGAGCGGGGCCGCGTTGCTCACCGCCTTGCCGATGGTGACGATGGGCTGCGACAGCTCCAGGGTTTCGGGGGCTTCGCAACCAGCGGCGAGCAGCGTGAGCGCAGCCAGGGCAAGCAAGCGGGATAGGAGATTTTGAGACATGAGACTATGAGACATGAGACTGTGAGACGCGGGGTTTCGAAACGTGGGGCTATGAAATATCAGACTGTGAGGAATGAGGGATGAAACTTACTTTGGCGAGGGTCTCACAGTCCCATGTCTCATAGTCTCATGTCTCAACTCAAATTCAATTGCCCGCCACCACCAATTCCTGCACCTGAAAAAGCGCGTTCGGGTGGGCGGGGTCGATGGTGACGCGCACGGCTTGCACGTCGGCTTCGCCGGGCACTTGCAGGCGGGTGAAATTCTGAAGCACCTGCTTGGGCGAGGCCGGGTTGGGCAAAGGCTTGTCGAGGATAAAGCGGTGCGAGTCGCCGTTGATGAAGAGGATGGGGCGACCGAACGCGACGGCGTGGCGGCTCAGCGCGGCGATGATGTCGGTGAAGCCGTCGGCATCGCGGGCGTTTTTAGCGGGGTTGAACATGTCGGCCTGGGTGAAGAGCACCACGCCGAGCCGCTGCTGGGCGGTGGCCTCGGCAAATACCGCGTCGAGCCAGGCCAAATTAGCCTTCTGCCGCTCGTAGAACTCGCGGTTCTGGCCCTTCGCGTCGTTGGGCAGGAAGTTGTTGTTCGACCCCACCAAGTGCACCGTGGCAAAGGTCACGTTGCTCAGCGTCCAACGGTTGTTTTCGACGTAATTGGCGAAGCCCGACATACCCGCCTGCGAAGTCAGCGCCAGCTTGGCTTTGCCGAAGGAGTTGTGGTCAGGAAAAAACATCTTACGCACCACGGCCAACCGCTCCTCCGGGTCGTAGGAGCCGGCCAGGGGCCGGATGCAGTCGGTCCACTCGTTGTCGCCGGGCGTGTAGACGAGCGGCTGCTCGAAGGTGCCAAACTCGGTCAGCACTTTGCGGTACATTTCTTCGGTACAGCGCGTCGAGCCGGACTTAATGTCGCCCACGTGGACCGAGAAGCTGGGCCGCTGCGCGTTGATGGCCCCGATAAGCCGCTCGAAGCGCCCGTAGTCGGCCGGCAGCGTGTAGGGCATGTCGCCAAGGGCCACGAAATCGAAGCTGGCGGCGGGGGCGACGATGGGCGGAGCTGAAGCCGCCGGAACGGCTGGGCCGCGCTGGGCCAGGGCCGCGCCGGGCAGCAGCATTAGCAGCAGCAGGCTTAGCGCGAGACGGGGTAGAAGACTATTCATTTGGCAAGTGGTAAAAAGCAAGGCAGTGAGTCGTTTTCAAGTTGGTGTACACGGCTCGCCGCTCGTAGGGCCTCACCCCCCGGCCCCACGCGCGGCGAGCAAAACTTCAACCCACCCTACAGCTTATAGCGCAAACCCAGCAGATACGTGCGGTAATAGACGTCGCGCTGCACCAGAATCCGGTCGTCGCGGGTCTGCTCGGGGGCGGTGAGCAGGCTGCCGGTGGGCGCTTGCAGCACCTCCACGATGGTGGGCGTGTTGAGCAGGTTCGTGGCCTTGACGAAGAGCGTGAGGTGGCCGGGCAGGCGCTGCTCGGCTGAAAAGTCGAGCTGCGTGGTGGCCCGCTGCCACTGGTCGAGGTCTTTGTAGGGCGACACCACGTTGATGCGGCGGCCGGTGTACACAGCGGCCACCTGCCCGTCGAAGCCCAGCACGGGGTTCTTGTAGAGCAGGGCCAGGTTGGCGATGTGGTCGGACTGGCCTTGCAGCGGGCGCGTCTGGGTGGGCAGCGTCGGGTACTCGGCCGTCAGGTCGGGGTTGGCCGTGCGCAGCTGGTTGTCGGCCGCCGAGCGGTAATACACCCGCTTGGTGGTCGTGATGCTCGAATTGGTGTAGGTGTAATTGCCCGTCAGGCCAAACTGCCGGATGTATTTCGTGAACACCACCTCGGCCCCGTAGTTGGTGGCCACGCCGAAGTTCTGGGGCTGGTAGTACGAGCTGTTGTTGCCGACCTGCGCGAAGCCGTACTCAATTGGATTGATGAGCCGCTTGTAGAACGCGCCGACCAGCAGCTGCGTGGCCGCCGGCCCGAAATGCTCCAGCCGAACGTCGAAGTTGTGGCCCTGCGTGTGGCGCACCCGCGGGTTGCCCGCCTCGACGTAGTAGTCGTTGTTGACGTTCGTGACGGCCGGCACCAGCTCGAACAAATTCGGGCGGCTGATACCGGCGAAATACGAGAAGCGCACGTTTTCGTGCTCACTGACCAGGTACTTGACGTGGACGCTTGGCAGCACGTCCATGTAGCGTACCGTGCCGATACCATCGGGCTGCGCGGCTGGCAACTGCGAGTTGAAGTGCTGCTTGGTGCTCTCAACACGCACCCCGCCCAGCAGCTGCAACTTATCGAATAACAGCACTTTCGCCTGCACGTAGCCGGCCCCGATGCGCTCCTGGGCGGTGTAGTTGTTGGCGTCGGTGGTTTTTTCCAGGCCGTTGTCGAGGCCAAAGCGGTAGCGGGCCTGCTCGAAAGTGGTGAACGGCTGGCGGTTGTTGGTGCCCGTGCCGGTCGTGGCCGATTCGAGGTCGTAGTAGTTGTAGTAGCTGCCGCGGTCCTTGTAGCGGAGCAGGCCCCCAGCGCTCAGGTCGAAGTCTTTGGACAGGGCGTAAGTGAAGTTCACCTGCCCGTTCCAGTCCTCGTCGCGGCTGCGCTGCCAGAGGTGGCTGCTTTTATCCACGAAAATGCCCTGCTGGGTGTTGGCAGCCGTGGCCCGCACGATGCCCGCGTCGGTCTGGTCGGGCGTGGCGAAGGTGGCCCGGCCGTACATCGCCGTCCAGCTCAGCGTCAGGCGCGGGGCCAGGGTGTGGTCGCCCTGCAAGGTTTGAGCGAAGAGCTGCTGACGCTGCAAACGGCTCTGCGCCGAGATGGGCACGTCGCCGCCCGTGCCGAGGTCATTGGTGATAATCTGACGCTGCTGCGCGTCGTCGAGCCGCAGCCCAAGCACGTACAGGCTCAGCCGGTTGCTGGCATTAAACACGTAATCGAGCTTGGCGTGCAACCCGAGCCGGGTTTGGTGCAGCGAGTATTCGCGCCGCTGAATCTGGTCGAAGGTGAACGTGTTGGCCGCCGGCTCCGGCTTGGGCTGGCCCAGCGGATTGTAAAACAGCCGGTCCGAGCCGCGGTACGTGTCCTGTAAGCTGGCCGCCACGAGCACGCCGAGCTTGCCGTCCTGGCTCCGGTTGCCAATGGTGAGGCCGTAGAGCGAGTTTATCGGCCGCTGGATGGGCGTGTACGTCAGCTGCCGCTGCGAGAAATCATCCGCCGCTGGCTTACCCACGGCCGGCACCAGCTCTGGCGGCGAGTTGCCGGCAAGCGCGTTCTTATCAAAGCTTTGAAAGGAGCGCTGGGCGAACAAGTCGCTGAAGCCGCCCGCCACGGTGGCCGCCACCACGAGGTGGTCGGGGGCCGACTTCATGACCATGTTCAACGCCCCGCCGATGGCATCGCCCTCCAGGTTGGGCGTGAGGGCTTTAATTACTTCGAGACGCTCCAGCAGCTCAGCCGGGAAAATGTCGAGCGGCACGTAGCGGTTTTTAGGGTCGGGGGCCGGAATCTTGACCCCGTTCACGAGCGTGTAGTTGTAGCGTCGGTCCATGCCCCGGATGATGGCGTACTGGCCGTCGCCGCCCGAGTTGCGCACCACCGACACCCCGCTGGCCCGCTGCACGACGTTGCCCACCGTCACGTCGGGCGATATTTCGATGGCCCGCGCCGAGATGATGTTGAGCACGTTCGGGGCCTGCTGCTCGGTGCGCCGCACGCTCACGTCGCTCTCGCGGTCGGCCTGCCCGGTCACGGTCACCTCGCCCAGGCGGCGCCCCCCGGCGGCCAGCCGGAAACTCAGCGGCGCGCCACCAGTCACGGCCAGCTCCTGAGCCTGATAATCCAGACTCTGGCAGCGCACGGTGAGCGGCCCGTCGGGAAGGCCCTTGAGCACGAACGAGCCGTCGAGCAGCGTCGT
>JANXNW010000418.1 GCA_025353905.1 Hymenobacter sp. | reverse complement strand
AAAAGAGTTGTTACGTTTTCTAACCCGCCCTGATTATATAAAAGGGTTTCACGCTTTGCCTTGTCTGAAAGCTTATTTGTAATTTCTGCTATGTCTGCTTCGTCAATAACATATTCAACCGGGTTCAATTTTTGCCCATTGAGCCTCAATCGCATCAAGGCACTGATGCGTGCGATGGGACTTCGCGCCAAGGCGGGCAAGAAATTCAAAGTGACGACCGACTCATCCGTCCGAAATCATCCTGCACCCGCACGATGTCGTCTTCGTCGGAGGGATGTACGGCGTCGGTGTGTTGCCAGATTTCGGCCACTACGCCCCAGCCGGCCAGGCCCACGAGGCGGTGGCGCTGACCCTGGGCCAGCGTGATGCGCTCGCCGGGTGGGTAGCTTTTGACTTCCGTTGGCTGGTCGTCGTCGCTGATGGCCACGCCTACCGGCCCCTGCACCACCTGCCAGATTTCGGCCCGTCGATGGTGGTATTGCCAGCTCAGACGCTGGTGGGGGGCCACGAGCAGCAGCTTGGGGCTGAGCGCGCCCCCGGCCAGGCGCAGCCCGGCCACGGCCAGCCCGTCGAAATACAAGTCGGCAAAATGCTGCGCCTGGCTTTCATCAAGCACCAGAAACCCGCCCCAGGGCCGGGCCGGGTCCTGGCGAAGGACGCGCAGGCCCTGCTGGTGCAGGCGGGCGACTAGCTGTTCAAAAATAGGGGCGGGGCTGGCGAGGTGAGACATCGGGCGGGGCGGCCCCGCGTAAGAGCAGCGGCCGGCCACAAAACTAACCCCGGTCCCTACAGCGAGCGACGCGCCCGGCGGGGCGTTCGGCCTGGCTGCTGGGGCTCCAGGGTGGTGTCGAGGCCGTTGGTCTGGCTGGCTGTGAGCTGCTCGTCGGCGTAGCCCGCGTAGCCAACCAGCAGCACCGCCCCGGCGGGGACTTCCAGCTCGTAGGCACCGCTCGCGTTCGTGACGGCGGCCTTGCTCGTGCCCCGCACCAGGACGGTCGCGCCGGCCAGCGGGCGGCCCCGCTCATCGAACACGTGCCCGCGCACCATTCGGGTGACTGTCACCTCGGCGCCGACCGCCGGACGTCCGCCGCCGACGCTCGCCAGCGCCCGGCCTGGCCCGGGCCGGGACCCCGAATCAAGAGCGGCGGGCAACTGGACAGGGGCGGCCAAGTCGGCAATAATAGCTACCGGCCGGCTATCGCGGCTGGCTTCGGGTGGGCCCGGACGCTGGGCAGGTACCGGCCGGGCCACCTTCGCCGTTGGGCGGGCCGGGGCTGGCTGGGGCTCCGGAGGGGTGCTGGGCTCGTCGGCTTCGCGCAGCTCGGCGGCGGAATACACGGCTGGCTGGCCCATGGTTTGGGCGGCCGAGTTGATGGTGCGCCGCAGCGGGGCGGGTACCAGCGGCTCGTGGCGCGCCCAGCGTACTCCGCTGAACGTGGCCAGCACCAGCAGTGTGCCTAGGCCGAGCTGCACGACCGGCCGCCGCAGCGGCCCCCAGCCCGACACGCTCACCTGCCGCTGCAGCTGCTGGTGCAGCCAGGCGGGGGGCGGCTGCTCGGGCAGACCCGCGCGCGCGCGCTGTGCGCTCAACTCGTGGTAGCGGGCCAGCACCACGGCGCACTCCACGGGGTTGTCTTCCAGGTACGTTTCCACGGCCTGAGCATCAATCGGGTCGAGCGCGTCGCGCAGGTAGGCGTCGCGCACGGCCGCGAGCAGCTCGTTGGTGCCGACTAAAAACAAAGGGGAAGAGGCGGCAGGCATACCGGCGGGCGGGGGCGGAAAGTGGTCGGAAAAGGAAAAGGGGCAAGTCTGTCAGATGTGTGCGCTCAGGCGATTACGGAGTTGGCTTCGGTGGTAATTTCGGCCCGCTCCGCGCGGCGGGCGCGGCGCAGGGCCCGCTTGCGGGTGGCGGCCTTGCGGGCCATCACGTAAACGACCAGTCCGAAGCCAACTTTGTTGATAACATCGCCGAAGTTGTAGACCAGGTTGCGGTCCAGGTGCAGGGCCTCGAACACGTTGAAAGGCAGCGTCATGTAGCCCATCGGGTAGATGGCCCAGCCGACGAGTATAAAATAAGCCAGCGCCCGGTAGGCGCGCACCACGTTGCGGTCGGTCGAGCGGTCGGCGATTTTGGCCAGGGGCCCGAACCAGACCTCAAACAAGACCAGCAGGTAGCCCAGCGTGGAAACCGAGCCCCAGAGAATAGCCTGGTTGGGGGTGGTGTTTTCGCCAAAAAACCCGAAGCCTATCATCCAGAGCCCGCCGCCCGTCAGGCGCAGCAGCGAGCCGGACTTCGCCCCCGCCGGGCGCAGCAGCAGGTAGAACTGGGTACACATGAGCGGCACCGTGAAGAGCCACTCAGTGTAGCGAAAGCGGGTGAGCGAAACGCCCTCGCCCAGGTAAAACGCCTGCATGTAGAGGTAGCTCGTAGCGGCAATCAGGCAGATGAGGCCCGCTACGGTCAGGTTCACGCGCCAGCGCCGGGGCACGTTGCGCCGCTCCAGAATAAAAAACACGGCCGCGCCCAGCATGGCAAACGTGCTGTAGAAGAACGTGTAGCTCACCAGGTCGGTGGTGGCGGGCAGGTGCGGGCCGACGGTCAGCGGCAGGGTCAGCAATAGTGGTGTCGGCATGAGGCAGAGCGAGGCAAAATAACTGGTGGTGGTGTTAGCTGACAATAAAGCTGTTACGCGTTATTTTGTTGGATTTTTCGGGCACCTTTTTTCTTAAAAACCTATTCATTCCGTGTCAGCCGCGGCGGCCTTTAATTGAATTTCAAACGCTTAACCGGGCCTCACGGTTGGGGCTGGATTGGCGTCGTTCGCGCCCGCTGCGGGCCGCTACCTTTGCCGCAGCCCGTATTCCAGTCTATGATTCTTCGCGCCGAGCACCTCGTCAAGCAGTACAAAGCCCGCACCGTGGTCGATGACATGTCGCTCAGCGTCGGGCAGGGCGAAATTGTGGGCCTGCTCGGCCCGAACGGGGCCGGCAAAACGACCTGCTTCTACATGATGGTGGGCATGGTGAAACCCAACGGGGGCCGCATTTTTCTGGGCGACGAGGAAGTCACGCGCCTGCCCATCTACCAGCGGGCGCGGCGCGGCATGGGCTACCTGGCCCAGGAGGCGAGCGTGTTTCGGGACCTGAGCGTGGAAGAAAACATCCTCGCCGTGCTCGAAATGACGACCATGCCCAAAAAAGCGCAGCGCGACAAGGTGGAGGAACTGCTCGACGAGTTCAGCCTGGGCCACGTGCGCAAGAACCTGGGCCGGGTGCTGAGCGGGGGCGAGCGCCGCCGCACCGAAATCGCGCGGGCGCTGGCCGTAAGCCCCAAATTCGTGCTGCTCGACGAGCCCTTCGCCGGCGTGGACCCCATCGCGACCGAAGAAATCCAGGGCATCGTGGCCCGGCTCAAGAGCCGCAACATCGGCATCCTCATCACCGACCACGACGTCAATTCGACGCTCAGCATCGTGGACCGCGCCTATCTGTTATTTGAAGGCAAGCTGCTCAAGGCCGGCACCGCCGAGGAGCTGGCCGCCGACGAAACCGTGCGCCGCGTGTACCTGGGCCGCAACTTCGAGTTCAAGCGCAAAGTGTTTGAATAGTGATTAGTGGTTAGTGATTAATGTCCGTCATTGCGAGTGCAGCGAAGCAATCGCCCCTGTCAAGCACGTTCGACGAGCTGAATAACGAGCCGAACAGGTGCGATTGCTTCGTCCCTTGCTTGATGCGGAACATGCTCGCAATGACGGATATTAGAGCGGAATTCACTTTCCTGTACTTGCTCGTCGCCCGTAAACCTCACCCCCTAGCCCCCTCTCCAAAAGAGAGGGGGGACTAGTTTCTAGCCCTAGAAATCTAGCAACTAGTAAGTTAGGCTCTAGAACTAGTCCCCCCTATCTTTTGGAGAGGGGGCTAGGGGGTG
>JANXNW010000391.1 GCA_025353905.1 Hymenobacter sp. | reverse complement strand
GCCGGCCGCGTCGCGCTGCTGCCGACGCGCATCCACCTGGCCCTGCCACCCAGGGTAGTCGTGGCGGTAGAACAGGTCGAGCAGCTCGCGCAAGCGCTCGTGGCCCGGCCGGCGGGCGTGCTCAGCCAGGCGCAGCGCCCGAATGAAGCGCACCCACAGGCTGCGCTTGGGGTGCATCTGCTCAGCCCACTGGCGCGGGGCGCCGGGCAGGCCGTTGAGCCAGGCGGCCACCGTGGTGCCCGTGTGGCGGGGGTAGCGCAGGCGCAGCTGCTGGCGGGCGGTGGCCTGGGTTTCGGCCAGGGCAGCGGCCGTCGCTGCCGCCCGCTGGTCGGGCGTACGCCCCAGGTAGTCGCGCATTTTTCGCCGACTGAGCGTATCCAGCACGTGAGCCTGGTTGAGCACCTGCCGCCGCACGAGCGTGCGCGGGGTCACGAGCTGCAGCTGGCCGGTGTGCGCGTACCAGAGGTAGCGCAGCACGTCGTTGGGGCTGCTGAACAGCTGCTGGGCTTCGGCAGCCCGGCCCTGCGTCACTAGCGCCTGCAGCAGCACCAGGCGGGTTTCTTTCATCTCAACCAGCGGCAGCAGCTCGGCGGGCACCGGCGGCAGCGCGGCCAGCAGGGTGCGCAGGCTGGCTACCTGCGTGGCATCGAGGGCGGTGCGGGCCAGCAGCAGGTCGCGCAGGTAGGCGGCCGCGTCGGCTTCGGCCCACAGTTCCAGCACTTTCAGCTGGCTGCCCTGCCCAAAGAACTCCAGCTCGGCCCGCACGAAGGGCCGGCCGCAGAACGGGCAGCCGTTGTAGCGCTCCAGCGGGAAGGTATCGGGCGGAATCAAGTGGCCGCAGGGCAGGCGGGTGCCGGGGCTGTCTTTGGTTTGGAAGATGTTGGCCAGCCAGGTCAGCAGGTGGTCGGTCCGGTCTTCGCCGGTGGGCTGCTGCCAGCCGCGCACCAGCGGGGTCCAGTTTTTGTCGAGGCCGAGCACCTCGCGCAGCGCCGCCAGCACGGCGGCCTGGTAGTCGGCCGAGGTGCCGCGCAGCGCCCCCAGCAGCGGCTCGCTCACGCCGAAGCCCAGCCGGGCCAGGTTGGCCACCAGCACCTCGGCCGCTCCGTCGGGCGCGGGGCCGGCGGCCGATTCGGTGGGGGCCGGCACGTAGAGCGCCTGCTGGCGCAGGCCCACCGTGAGTAAGGATTCAGCGCTCATAATCAGCAAAATAAAAGGCCACGACGCGGGCGCGTCGTGGCTCAAATATAGCGGCAATGGCCGGTCTGGTTATTGCCCCCGAAGGGATGCAGAGGAAGTAAGACCGGCTTGGCCGCCGTTTTTTCGGGAAAGCTGTCGGGAAAGCTCAGGAGAAGGCCCGCGCCCGGGGTCCGGTAATTATCCGGCTGATTCTGATAAAGAGTTGGAGTAAGCCAGACTTGACCGGATTGCGAGCGCGGGCCGTTCGCCTGCGGCAAATATAAGCGCCGCTGGCCGGCTTACAAACTCACCCGCAGTAACGCCAGCACCTGGGCCGGCCGCAGCTGGTAGGTGCTTTGCACGAGCTGAAACGCGCTCACGAAGCCATACTGGTACTGCCGGGTATCGAAGATGTTGTTCCAGCGCAGCTCCAGGTCCATTTTGCGGGCCGTGGGCAGGGTGTAGCGGTAAGTGAGGTCGGCGAAGACGGCTTGCACCGGGGCGGCCGGGCCGCGGCTGGCGTAGTAGTCGGCCGCGAGCGTGGCCTGGTGGCGCTCTCCAAACACGCTCAGGCTGGCGTGATGGTCCTGCAATACCGTGAGCGGGGGCGGGGCCGCGCCCTCCACGGCGCTGCGCAAGCCCGTTAGGCTGGCGCTGTAGTCGAGGCTGCCCCAGTCGAAGGCCGCGCAATTGGCCTTGAGCGTGAGCGTGCCCGAGCGGGTGCGGGCCTCGGTGAGCAGGCCGTTGAGCAGGCGCGGCTGGCGACTCAGGCTGGCCAGCCAGTTCAGGCTCAGGTTGGTTTTCCAGGGCGAGATGAATTTGCTCACGTTGCCGTACAGCGCCTGCGTGAGGCTGCGGTTGTCCTGGTCGAGGGCCTGGTTGAGCAGCGCCCCCGTGGCGCTTACCTGGCTGCTGTACAGGCGGTTGCTGAGCGTGGACGACACCGAGTAGCTGGTGCTGAAAAACAGCGACTTCAGCGGGTCTTTGAAGTGCAGCCCCGCGCTGTAGCGCTGGGTCTGGGCGCGGGCCAGCGGCGCGTCGTTCAATGTCAGGGTGCGGTAGTCGTCGAGAATATAGCCGTAATTAAGCTGGCTGATGTCGCCGAAGCGGGTGCTCAGCCCCGCGCTGCCACTCGCGTACCAGAGCGCGCCCAGGTCGCGGCGCGCATTGATGCTCGGCTCAGCTACGAGCGCGCTCAGGCGCTGGCCGGCAGAAAGTGGCCGGTCGGTGGCCCGCAGGTCGTAGTAGGAGAGGGGCAGCTCCAGGCTGGCGTTCCAGTCCTCTTTTTTGTAGCTCAGGCTCGGCTGCAAATACGTTTTGGTCTTCGCCCAATCGAGGTTGTTTTCGAGCAGCGCGCCGGCCGTCGCCCGCACGAGCGTGGTTTCGAGGCGCGAGGTCAGGCGCTGGATTTCCGTCGAAAAGCCCAGCGTCGCGCCGTAGCCCCAGGCCCGGCGGCTGCCCGAGAGCCCCAGCGAATTCTGGGTGTAGAACGAGGCCAGCCGCGCCGCCTGCCGGGCCGTGTCGTAGGCCGCCCCGCCCGTGAGCGCCCCCGCAAACCCGCCCGGACTCACCGCCAGCCGCTGCGGGCTATTGTTCACGAACACCAGCGAGTTCACTTGCAGCGTCCGCCCCCCCGCCAGCGGGCGCACCAGCCCCAGCCGGTTCGTGGCCCCAAAAAACGGATTGCGCGCCGCCTGCCCCACCCGTAACCCGCTCTCCTGCTGCGCGATGCTGCCCGTCTGGGAGTCCCAACGCCCTTCCAGGCTGAGCGTGTTTTTCAAATAATACCGCTTCACGTTCTTAATAAACGCCAAATCGGTTTGCAGCGTGTTGAAGCGCAAGTCGTTGCGCGTGTCCTCGGTGAGGCTCACCGTGCGCCCGTCGGGCAGAAAAAACAGCGTCCGCGAGCCGCCGAGCTGGCGCTGCTGGTCGTGCAAATACGAGGCGTTCACTCGCAGCTGGTTTTCGGGGCTGATAGTGACCAAATGGTTGGCGCTCAGCAGCTGCACCTGGTTGAAAAGGTAGCGGCTGGCCGCCACCGGCGGCTGCCCCACGCTCTGCACCCGCGTCAGGTCGGGCTTGCGGCTGTCGCCCTCGCTGAGCTGCTGCAAGTCGGCCAGCGTCAGCGGCTTGAGCGCGGCGGCCACGTCCTGCCCGGTGTTGTTGCCCTGGTAAGTGTCGATGAGCTGCTGCTTCTTGGTGAAGAGCATCGGCGAGAGGTTGGCCTCGTAGAGCGCCCCCACGGGGCTGGGCACCAGGCCCGCGCCCAGCCGGGCCTGCCCGGTGGCCGTTATTTTGTTTTTGAGCTTGATGTTGATGGCCGCGCTCTCGGGCCGGATGCGGTCTGTCAGCGCCCGCACGGGCTGGTGGTTTTGCAGCACCTGCACGCTCTGCACGGCATCGGCGGGCAGATTATCGCTGGCCAGGTTGTAGCGGCTTTCCAGCAAGTCCTGCCCCTCGACGTAAAACTTGCTGATGGGCCGCCCCTCAAAGGAAATTTGCCCGTCGCCGGCCACCTCAATGCCCGGCATTTTCTTGAGCACGTCCGAAATCACCCGGTCCTTTTTGGTGGCGAACGCCCCCACGCTGTAGTTGAGCGTGTCGCCCTGCCGGGTAATGGGCGCGCCCCGCACCGTAACTTCTTTGAGCCTAGTAGCTTCCTCCCGCATCCGCAACTCCACGGTCTGGCTCCGGTTCAGTAGCCGCCGCAGCTGCGCGGCGTAGCCCAGCGCCCGCGCACTCAGCCGCAGCGAGTCGCCGGTCGTCGTCGTCGGCAAGCTCAGCTTAAACGCCCCGTCCGCCCCCGAGATGACGAACGCCGAAGCCGGCGGCTGGGCCGTGGTTTCGACTTCGAGCAGGATACCCTCTAGCGGCTGGCCGGCGGCGTTGCGCACGGTGCCGGTGAGCGTAGTTTGGGCGTATACCGTTGTGCTGCCCCAAGTTAGTGCGAGCAATACACTTAATAAAATAGGAAAAGCAATACTGCTAAAACTTCTTGTAGGCAAGCTCTATGGGATTGTTACGGTGTTTAACTTTTTCTTGATAATTTCTTCTTACCTGTTGCTCATTATTAAAAGTAGAGCCTTTAGCAAGGGCATTATCGATGGCATTGGTCATAGCGCGGTAGTAAGTATCATAATATTGAACCTTACTAATTGAAACCACTTTCGCTTTTGGAATCCAAATCTCATTTGGATTAAGCACAAAATATTGTCTGTTTGGTATAGATACGTTTATCAGCTCAAACTTGTAGCTATTGGTTGTGTCATAAACTGATACAACTAGTCCAGGCAGTCCACTAAATTTGTAAGGGCCATCACTGATGGCAATTTTCCTGGTAAACCAAGCTACGTAACTACGACCACCCAACTGAGTGCTTGCTTTCTGGCATTTGTATCCGTTGACAGTCATGGTATCAGTTAAAATTGTCCAGCGGCAAGGATAATCTACATCTTCGTAAACGTATGGGACGCCAGTTATCTGACTGTAATAATGACACTTACTCGGACCTTTTGTTTTTATAACAATTGCGTCAAATTTATATTTCGGTAAGCTCATGACTCGTCCCATTGCTGAAAGAACACCTGGTGAGTTAATGCTGGTTTCCGCGTACTGAGCAAATAGTGAGTCTGGCTTATACCTATTGACGCTTCGAAATTCAGACATACTGTCTGTAACTGCTAATTGCGTAAGTTCATCGGTGGTCGCTTTATTGGTTGAGTCTGGACGACTGGTCATGCGGTAGAGAAATATAATTTTAGCCAAATTCGTTGGGGGTTGGGGAGGATAACGCCCTTGTTGGAGGGAGAAAAATACTGACGAAATTAAGGTAAGCAGTAAAATCATTTTTGGTTAAGATTTAAAATGAATAAGGACCTTGCTCTCTAGAGCAAGGTCCTTATGGTATGTCATCCGCCGCAAATAAGACAATCCATCTCCCAAATAATTTGTAACATGCTGAGCGTATTGCAGCTATAAATGTACCCTGTTTCACCGCAGGAATAAAAGACCGGAATCGTAGCGCATCCTTTTACTCTAGGAGCAGATGCCTTTACGCTGGATTTAATGGGTTCTAAACGGCCAATTGATAGTGATTTCTTATTTGTTGGCTTTCCAGCCGCCATGCTCGAAAACGACACGCCGCCCAGCAGGGCAGCTAACAACAATAACTTTTTCATAAAAAAGAGGGGGTTGTAAACATTCGGCTTCGCCAGACCCCCGAAGCCGCTTGGGGCTGCCACTCCGATAAAGCCCCGGTGCAGAACCGAGTTGGGCCGTCGCATAGGGGAGTGGGGAGCCAACCCGGTTACGGCTTACCGTCGGTGCGGCGGGGCAATAGCTGTCCGAGGTCGGACCGCTCAGCACCAGCGCGATGACAGCACCAAAAGTTCTTAAAAAAAACGAACTACCAAATTTAGAGCGTGTAAGATTTTGGCAATTACACGCTGGTACTCGTAACCATCAGACCACTAGTAAGATTTACCTGATAATATTCAGCAATCGTTTGCGCCTGCTACCGCAATTCCAACGGATTGCCGGCCCGCTTAGAGGCTGTTTAAGTTAGCACATTTTGACTATTCGGCGGATGTTACTTAGCAATATAAAGGATTCTTCATTGACCGTTTTTCGTTCGTAACACCTTGCCAGTCTACGGTTATTGGTTAGCCAACTGATGCTACGCTCG
>JANXNW010000378.1 GCA_025353905.1 Hymenobacter sp. | reverse complement strand
GTACATCGCCCGGCGACCCTCGTAGCTCTGCTGGTCGAAGTCGATGGCCCGGACGCGGTACTGCTCGTCCTCGAAGTCGGGCGTGACGTCAATCACGTAGTTGTAGGCCCGCATGTCGCCCAGCAGCCGGGCGAAGCAGCGCTCATTGAACTTGACGAACTCCTTGGCGATGCGCACCTGATTCAGGTGCGGCTGCTGCAAGCGGAGCCGAATAAAATCGTCGCCGGGAATGCCCGCGATGTGCTCCTCGATGAGCGTGTCGCCGGCCCCGACCAGGAAATTCATCGAGTTGGGCGAGAGCAAATGTTCCAGCTCCAGGCCATAGACCCGCGAGGCATCGGCCCGCTTCACGTAGAAATAGTCGTAGTTGTCGTTGAGCTGATTGAGAATGCGCACCCGAAACGGGTTCGAGTTGCCGAAGCGGCAGTAGTCCACGCGGTCGGCGAGCAGGTGCTCGGTAAAGCTTAAATCACCCGCCGTTTTGAGCAGCGCGTACACCTGCACCAGGCCCTGGCTCAGCTCCAGCAGCTGGTGCGGCTCGTAGTGCACGGTCTGCCAAAGCGTGTCGCGCCCGGCGCGGTCGAGCAGTGGGAATGCCTGCCCGAAGCGCCCGAGGTCAGCGTAGCTCACCGGCAAGTTCGCTTCGCGGTCGTAAGTACGCAGATATTGCCGCAGGGCCGCCGTGAGCGGGTAGCTGGGCTTTTTCTTAGAAATTATCATGAGAATGTAGGACGCAGCCTTTGCTGCGTCATCGGGCGCAAGACGCAGCAAAGGCTGCGTCCTACGTGCTCAGCTCACCCACCAAGTCCACGTACTGCGCCCGGGCAGCGTCCTTGCTCAAGCCGGCGAGCTGCTGCCAGGCATCGTATTTGGCGATGGCTTTGAAGTCGAAGCCCGTGGGGCGCGGGGCGCTGCTGTCACCCTCGGTGGCTTGCTTGTAGAGGGCGTAGAGCTGCAGCAGCTGCGTGTTGCTGGGCTTGGTGGGTAGCTGCTGCGCGCGCTGGGCGGCGGCCTCGAAATCGGCTTGGGTAGTCATGGGAGAAATTAAAAAAACGAGAGCTGAGAAGGGCTACGGGGCCGCTGGGCGTAGCTTGCGGCTTCACTTGGTTCCGCTCATTTTCCGCCCCGTCTCATGCGCAAAGCTACCCGCTTCCTCCTGTTTTCCGTTGCCCTGCTGGCCGGGGCCGCCCCCGCCGCTCATTCTCAAAATCAAGCTTCAACCCAGCCCCGGCCGCGCACGCTGCTGCACTGCGGCCGCCTGCTCGACGTGCGCGCCGGCCGGCTGCTGAGCCAACAAACGCTGGTGATTGAAAAAGACCGCATCACGGCCGTGCAGGCGGGCTACACGGCCCCGGCCGGGCCGCTCGACAAAGTCATCAACCTCGAAAGCCAGACCGTGCTGCCCGGCCTCATCGACTGCCACGTGCACCTGGAGTCGGTGCCGAGCCGGGCCTCGTTTGCCGAGCAGTTTACCCTGAATCCGGCCGACGTCGCCTTTCGGGCACAGGCCAACGCGCTGACGACGCTGCGGGCGGGCTTCACCACGGTGCGCGACTGCGGCGGCTCGGGCGTGAACACGGCCCTGCGCAAGGCCGTGGCCAAAGGGCTGGTGCCGGGGCCGCGCATCTACTCGGCGGGCACGGCCATTTCGAGCACCGGCGGGCACATGGACCCCACCGACGGGCTCAGCGACCAGCTCATGGAAAAGCTCAATCCCGGCCCGGCCGACGGCGTGGCCAACGGCCCCGAGCAGTGCCGACAGGCCGTGCGCGAGCAGTTCCGGCGCGGCGCCGACCTCATTAAAATCGCCAGCACGGGCGGCGTACTCGACCTGAGCAAGGACGGCACCGGGGCGCAATACTCGGAGGATGAGATTCGGGCCATCGTGCAAACGGCCCGCGACCTGAGCCTGCCCGTGGCCTGCCACGCCCACGGCGCCGAAGGCATCAAGCGGGCCGTGCGAGCGGGGGTCACCAGCATCGAGCACGGCTCGCTCATGGATGCCGAGGCTATCGCGCTCATGGCCAAAACCCGCACCTGGTACGTGCCCACGCTCATCGCCGGCCGCTCGGTGGCCGACACGGCGCGCCTGCGCCCCGGCTACTTTCCGCCCGTCGTCGCCGGTAAAGCCCTGGCCGTGGGCACCGTGATGGCGGGCACCTTCGGCCGGGCCATCAAGGCCGGGGTGCGCGTAGCCTTCGGCACCGACGCGGGCGTGTTTCGCCACGGCCTGAACGCGCTCGAATTCAGCTACATGACGCAGGCCGGCATGAGCTCGCTCGAAGCCATCCGCACGGCCACGCTCAACGCCGCCGACCTCGTGGGCGACCCGCAAAACCTGGGCACTTTGGAAGTGGGCAAATTCGCCGACGTGCTGGCCGTAGACGGCGACCCTTTGCAGGATATTTCTGTTTTACAGCGGCCAAAATTCGTGATGAAAAACGGCGTGGTGTACGTGGGAAATTAGCGCCGTGGGACGCAGCCTTTGCTGCGTCAGGCGTTGAGCGTAGCAGCAGCAGACCCCCGTGTTATCAGCCTCGTCCCGCGCCTGACGCAGCAAAGGCTGCGTCCTACGGCACTATCGTTAGCTTCATGCCCACATCCTCGATGGGCCATTTGTCGCCGGGGTCTACGGGTACGCGCGAGATTTTGTCCACCACGTCGAGGCCCGCGACGACTTCGCCGAAAACGGTGTATTTGCCATCGAGCGAGGGTACGCCGCCGCGCGTGGCGTAGGCGCGCAACTGGGCCGGCGTGAGGGGCCGGCCGGCGGCGGCCCGGGCCTGGAAGGGCAGCAGGCGCTCGCCCACGACGAAATAAAAATCGGTGTTCGACGACAAGTGGCCGGGGTTTTGGGCGTCGTCGTAACGGGCCATGCCGAGCGCGCCCTTCGCGTGAAAGTGCTGGGGGCGCACCTCGGGCGGCAGCCGGTAGCGGCGCAGCCGGATGGTGCGCGGCCCGCTCGTCTGCCCGCCCTGCACGGCAAAGCCCCGCACCACACGATTGAACACGGTTTCGTCGAACACCCCGCGCCGGGCCAGCAGCAGAAAATTGGCCCGGTGAATCGGCGTGTCGTCATAAAGCCGCACCCGAATATCGCCCAAACGCGTTCGCAGCAGCACTTCTGAACCCGGATACTGCCGGCCGTAAGCCAGCAGCGCGGCCGGGGCGCTGCTGTCGGTGAGGGCCGCTAGGTCGGGGCCGGGCGGACGCGGCGCGGGCGGCGGTGCCGTCGTAACCGGCTTGGTGCGCGAGTCGCAGCCAGCCAGGCCAGCGGCCAGCCCTGCGACTAGCCCAGTGGCCAACCCGACGGACAGCAGCCAGCTGATGTTCAACCCGGCACTCACGGCTTGGGGGCCGGCTTGGGGATGGGTTGGCCAGGGCCTTTGACCTTGCTTTTGACCTTGCCGGGTGCGCTGGCCGGGGCGACCGGCGCAGCTGGTGCCGGAGTCGGCGGCGGGGTCGGCTCGGCCGGCATCAGCGGCGCGTCGCCGTCCGTGGCTTGAATGTCATCGGTTTCGGCCGCGACGGCATCCTTCCGCTGGGCCAGCAGCAGGTGGTCCTGCGCCAACGTATTGGCCTTCCACGCTTTGAGCTCGACTGCCAGGCGCGCTTTTTCGTCTTTGCTGGGCTTGGCCGGCACGAGCAGCGTACCCAGGTCGGGGCGGCCGGCCTCGTGCCAGGCCGTGAGCCAGAGCGAAGCCACGAGCGGGCCCGCTTCCTTCAGCCGAAACGCCACCTGCCCGCCCACGACTTCCTCGTACGCATCGGCAAACGCGTCGGAATAGCGGCGCTCGGTGCGGCCGTAGTGGTGGGCATAGGTGTACTTGGTGCGCGGCGTGAAGCCCTTCGCCGTCTTGGTTTCGAGGTTGAAAGTGGCCGTCAGAAACCCATAGCTGCTCTGCAGCGCGGCCCAGACGGCCGCCACGGGGTCTTTTAGCACCTGGCCTTCGGGGGCAAACAGCTTGTACTTAGCCAGGTGCCGCTCCGGCAGCTGATTTTCCCAGAGGTTGCGCAGCCCGGTCTGGTTCGTGAGCTGGCCGTCGTAGTTGAGCGTGGTGCGCAGCGGTACGCAAGCCTCGGCGGCGTAGTAGCTGAGCTCCGCCGAGAGGCGCACGATTTCGAGCGTGTCGCGCTGCTTGAACGCGGCTACGAGCTTGTCTTTGGTATCGAGCACGGCCCAGGGCAGGGTGCCGTAGCGGGCGAGCGAATCGGCCGAAAACTTGGCGGCAGCATCGTCGTAGCCCTTCGGGATTTTGGCAAACGGGTTTACCTCGGCGTAGTGGTCGAGGTAGATGTAGTGCCGGCTGGCCTCGGCCGGGTCCTGGGCACGGCGGTCGGCGGGGACCATGCTCTGCCGCACCAGCGCCGGCAGGTGGCGGTAGTAGAATACCTGCATGCCGGCCGGCAGCTCGTACACGGCCACCTGCGTAATTACCCGGTGCCCCAGCACGCCCCAGGCCGCCGCCGGCCGCGCGCCCCCGGCCCACAACGCCCCAATAACCAGCCCAAGCTGGCAGAGTCCAAATTTTTTCATAAATGCCAACAGCCAAACGCCTTCCGCCCGCCGGAAGCCGTCGCCAGGCCCGAAACTAGCGCCCCGCCGCCACATGCGCCCGCGCTGCCCGATTCGCAGGCCCGAATTTTACACGCCCGGCCCGCAACCCGCCCCGGCGCGACGGCCGTACAAGCCGGACCTTTTCCACTTGAGCGGCCCGCCCCCGGGCGGGCATTTTTTTCGGGGCTTCGGTCTCTGGTTGTAACGACAAAACGCCCGGCTTCCACGCAAGTGGAGGCCGGG
>JANXNW010000374.1 GCA_025353905.1 Hymenobacter sp. | reverse complement strand
GGTGGAGACAACTCGTTTGGCAATTTGATACTTATCAAACAGACCCCTTATCACTCGGTAATAACAGGCTATCAAAAAACTAACACGGGCAAGTTGCAACCGGGTGAGTCAAAGCAATTACCCTGGCCCATCTACAAGGGGGGCATAACCTACCCACCCCAAAAAACCCCCTAATTTCTGGCAGTCATGGAGACCCTTGATTCGACTCAAGACCTACTCGTTGCCGTATTTACTCGCTTGAGCAAATACGAAGCGAGTGGTCAGCCCCCACTTTCTACTTCCAGTCGGGACGATTTCCGAGCGCGCGTAGTATTTACACTTTCTTACGACTTACCCCCGGCTTACCTGGATATCTTATCCCAAAGCGATGGGTTGGACTGGAACGGTCATGTACTTTACGCCAGCGAAACTCGTATGCACGCTGATGATAGCTTGGCTATTCAGGGTTTACTGGAAGCCAACATGCAGCTGCGACTAGTTTACACGCCCGACAAGAACTTCGTTTATTTTGCCGAATCCGGCATGGATGCTTACCGTCATGACCTACTGAAGAACACCTTCGAAATAGCTGACCGGACCAGCGCCACCGTATTTGAAACTTTTGAGACAGCTGATGCACTATTTCAACGCCTGTTGCAGGGCATGTTGAACTTAGTGCCTAGCGATGAAGACGATAGTAGCGACTTTTGACACTTTTGAAGTGGGACTTGTGGCGTGGACACGCCGAGTCACGTGGCCGCTATCCGCCCTTGTTCAGGCCGCAGGTACTCACGCCCTTCGCTCCCATCGCGGCCGATGCCATCCTCACGGCCGCCGGTCCCGTGCTGGCCCCGCTCGTAGCCGCCGCTGCCGCTGGGGCCATGTCGGTTGCCGCCGTGCTGGGTCTGATTCTGCTCACGACCACCCCGGCCCACGCCCCCGGCCGGCCGGTGCCGGTGGTGAGCCCCGACGAGCTGCGCCTACGCGAGCTCGTGGCCAAGCAGGCGGCCCGCTTACTTACAGAAGACTCGTAACTGGCGGCTTTATCTGGGTTTTCGCCTTTACTTACTCCGTCTCCTTGCGGGCGCGGCGGGCGGCGGCGGTGTTGGCCACCACGCGCTGGCCGGCTTTGGAGGCGGCGCGCTTTTTCACGTTGGTGGCTTTTTGCTGCTCCGGGGTGAGCGCGTCCCAGGCGGCGGCGGGTAGGTAGCGGCTGGTGCCGCCGGCGCGACGGGCGGGGCCGCCGTCGACGGTTTGCCAGTCCTGCTCGCTCCACTGGTGCAGGCTGCGCTGCTTCGAGTTGGGGTGGGCCTGCAGGTAGCCGCCGCCAGCTTTCTGGTAGGCCAGCGTCAGCAGCTGCGACTTGCGGGCGCTCCAGGTGCCGGGGTCGCCGCCTTTGCTGCCGGCCCGGATGTCGGCTTTGAGGCGCTCGCGCAGGGCTGGGTCGGAATACGTATTGTCAGCGGTACGGCGACGGGCAGCGGGGCGGGTTTTGGCGCGTTTGCGGGTGGGGGTAGGGCTGGCGTCTTCGAGGGGCAGAGCTTTCATAGGGCCAGGGAAAAAATAATGGGTAAAGTAACGCGCTATTTTAAGTAGATGTTACACCGCTCGCGAAAGTCATATAGCTATGTGTTTGATGGTCATAATCAAATAATTATCCCGAAAAATCCGGCCTCAAGACATTTTATCTGTTTAGAATAAGCTGGACGGCAACAACCGGGGTACAGGCGGCGTAAACGCTCGATATCAAACTGCTTTTCAACCCCCTTTTCATGCTAAAAATCTACTACAGATGCTTACTGCTGAGCTTATTTTGTTTGACTACTTTGCCCCGCGCCACGGCCCAGCGCGTGGGCTTGGTGCTGAGCGGCGGCGGGGCCAAGGGCCTGGCCCACGTGGGGGTGCTCAAGCAGCTCGAAGCCAACGGTATCCCGGTTGACTACATTGTGGGCACGAGCATGGGGGCCATCATCGGGGCCATGTACGCGGCGGGCTATTCGCCCCGCGAAATCGAGCAAATCGTGCGCAGCCCGGAGTTTCAGAACTGGACGTCGGGTCAACTGCCCGCCGACCGGGCTACCAACTACCTCGCCGCCGACCTATCGCCGGCCTCGCTGCGACTGGGCGTGGCCGTCGATTCGACGTTCAAGTTCAACGTCCAGCCCCGGATTCTCAACGACTTGCAGCTCAACTTCGCCCTGACGCGCCTACTGGCCCCAGCCGCGGCGCGGGCGGGCTACGATTTCGACAAGCTCTTCGTGCCGTTTCGCTGCAACGCCACCGAAGTGTTTACCCGGCAAGGTGTGGTGCAAAAATCTGGCTCGCTGAGCCAGGCCGTGCGCAACTCCATGTCGTTTCCGCTCGCGTTCCGGCCCATCCGCAACCCCGACGGACGCTACCTCTTCGATGGGGCCATCGTCAATAATTTTCCCACCGACGTGATGCGCCAGGAGTTTAAACCCGACGTGATTATCGGCGTGAACGTGGGCGACGTGGCGCTGCGCAAATACCCGTTTCGCACCGACGACGATTTGCTGAACGGCACACTCGCTTTTCTGGGCATCAGCGTGGCCGATACCAACTCGGTGGGGCGCAACGGCATCTTCATTCAGCCGGAGCTGGGGGGGCTGGGCGCGGCCAGCTTCGGGGCCGTGCGCGAGCTGGTGGCCGACGGCGACTCGGCTACCCAGCGCAAGCTGGAGCTGATTAAAACCCGCATCACGCGGCGCGTCGATACGCTGGAGCTGGCCCAGCGGCGGCAGCAGTTTCAGGCCGGCGCGCCCCGGCCCCGCTTCGTAGAGGTGCGCGTGCAAGGGCTGCGGCCCGACCAGAACCGCTATGCCCAGCGGTTTTTCAGCAAAGTCGGCTCCACCTACACCATCGACGACATCGCGGACGGCTACTACCGGCTGGCGGCCGACGACTTCTTTCGCAACATCTTCCCGCGGGTGCGCTTCGACCCCGCCCGCGATGGCTACGTGTTCAGCGTCGATGCCCAGCGCAACAACAACGTGTCGGCCGAAGTGGGCTTTGCCCTGGCCACCCGGCCCATCGACGCGCTCTACCTGGGCGTGGAGTATAAATATCTGAACTCGCTGCTTTATACCGTGGGGGCCAACGTGACGGTGGGTCGCTTCTACAACGGGGCGCAGGGCACGTTTCGGGTGAATGCGCCGGGCCGGCTGCCGTTTTTCGTGCAGCCCCAGATTACGTATAATCAGTGGGATTTTCAGAATACGGGCGGCGTGCTGGGGCGCGACGTGCTCAGCACCCAGGTGCGGCAGCAAGACACCAAGATTGGGGGGCAGATTGGGCTGGCCCCGCGCTACCGCTCGCGGGTAGCGCTCGACCTGGGCGCGTTTTTCAGCCTCAACAGCTACTCGAACCTAGCCGATATCACGAGCAGCGCCGTGCTCGACCGCACCTCGCTCAAGGGCTTCACGGGGGGGCTGAGCTGGCTGCGCAACTCGCTCAACCGCAAGCAATACGCTACGGCCGGGCACCGGGTGCTGGTGGCCGTGCGCGGCGTAACGGGCAAGGAAGTATTTAGCCCCGGCTCCACGTCGCGCTTCACCGACGAGGCAGGCCGCAACCACCAGTGGCTGCAAATGCAGGCTACCTGCGAGCAGTATTTACCCGTAGGCAAGCGCCGCGCCGCCTGGGGCTACTTCGGCGAGCTGATGCTGAGCAGCCAGGGCAGCTTTGCCAGCTACCGCTCGGCCCTGACGCTGGCCCCCACTTTCGCCCCGCTCACCGACTCGCGCACTCTGTTTCTGGACCGCTACCGCTCGCCGCGCTACGCCGCCGCCGGCCTGCGCTACTCGCAAGGTGTGCTCAGCAGCCTGGAGTGGCGCACGGAGGTCTATGCCCACGTCAATATCGGCGAGCTGCGCGACAACAACCAGCTCGCCGAAACCCGCCCCGGCCTGAGCCGCCCGTACCTGACCGGCACCACGGGCCTGATTTTTAACAGCCCCATCGGCCCGCTGGCTCTGAACGCCGTGTACTACGACGACCCCAACCACCGCTTCGGCCTCTACGCCCACTTGGGCTACATTTTGTTTCGGGGCCGGGCGCTGGAGTAAGTAGCTGTGGGTGAGTGAGCTGTGGCGGGGCTTCTGCCGGGCGGCCGCGTCGTCGCTCCGGCTGGTGGTTGTCCGTGCTTCCCGCAACGGCCGGTGCCTGGGTGGCTACGTGGCCCGGCGCGGCGGCACTCGTGGTGCAGTAATTGGCGAGACGGCCGGGAGATTTAACCCATGTCGGGCAAGTTTTATTGGAATGGCGGAGGTCGAAAGTTGGAAAATTTACCGCGCGGCAGTTAAATTTGGCCTGACTATACCCGTCCGGTTCCTATTGGCCGCCGGCTTTTTTAGTACTTTTCGCCGCATACTATTGACCGAAAGCTCTACGTTCACCCTTACCCGTAGTTCTTTATGGACCTTCTGCAAGCGAGCGATTCTGCGCTCATCGCGCTCTACCTGACCGGCCACCAAGCGGCGTTTGCCCAATTGCTCGACCGCCACCAGGCGCGGGTGTTCACGACCATTCACCTCGTGGTGCGCGACGAGGACCTGGCCGAGGACCTGACTCAGGACACGTTTATCAAAGCCATTCATACGCTGCAAGGCGGCCGCTACCAGGACGAGGGCAAATTCGGCTCCTGGCTCTGCCGTATTGCGCACAATTTGGCCATCGACGCGTTCCGGCGCGCCAAGCGCGCCCCCCAAACCAGCCTCTCGGATAATATGGGACTGGCAAACTCGTTACACCTCGCCGAAGAGGGAGCCGACGACGCGCTCGGCCGCGAAGAAAGCCACGCTCACCTGCGGCTGCTCATTCAGGAGCTGCCGCCGGCCCAGAAAGAAGTGCTGCTCATGCGCCATTACGGCGACATGAGTTTTCAGGAAATCGCGGACGCAACCGGCGTCAGCATCAACACCGCGCTGGGGCGAATGCGGTACGCTCTCATAAATCTGCGGAAAAAAATGGCCGCGCACACACTTTTATATGATTCAAACCTTACCCCACCCGACCCTGCTGCAGTACGTCTATGATGAGCTGCCCACCGCCGAGCAGCACGACGTAGAAGACGCCCTGCTCCACGACCCCGCCCTGGCCAACACCTGCGCCGACCTGCTGCTGGCCCAACGCTCGCTCGACCACTTGGCCCGCGCCCCGCGCCCCGCCACGCGGGCCGCTATTTTGCAGTACGCCGCTTCTTTTAATGTGCAGATGTGATAGATGTGCAGATGTGCAAATTGCTGCTAGAGTTTCTGCCGAAGCAATTCGCACATTTGCACATCCATCCTATCTGCACATCTAAAAAGAATGTCGCGTCCTGAGCGGTTTCGCCGGTTCCTGGAATATTTTACCGTCCACTACCCGGAGCCCAAAACGGAGCTGGCCTACGCCAACCCGTACGAGCTAATCGTGGCCGTGGTGTTGAGCGCGCAGTGCACCGACAAGCGGGTGAACCAGGTGATGCCGGCGTTGCTAGCCCGCTTCCCCGACCCCGCCGCGCTGGGCACGGCCGCCGCCGAAGACATTTTCCCGTTCATTCGGAGCGTGTCGTACCCCAACAACAAGGCCAAGCACCTGGCCGGACTGGGCCGGCTACTGCTCAGCGACTTCGGCGGCGAGGTGCCGAGCACCATCGAGGATTTGCAGCGCCTGCCGGGCGTGGGCCGCAAAACGGCCAACGTGGTCGTGTCGGTGATTTACAACCAGCCGGCGATGGCCGTCGATACGCACGTCTTCCGCGTGTCGCACCGGCTGGGGCTGGTGCCCAAAACGGCCACCACGCCGCTAGCCGTGGAGCGCGGCCTGATACGCTACATCCCGCAGGCGCAGATTCCGAAAGCCCACCACTGGCTCATTTTGCACGGCCGCTACGTGTGCGTGGCCCGCTCGCCGAAGTGCCACGTTTGCCCGCTGACGGATGTCTGCGCGTTCTACGCAAAAACTCAGGCCGCGGAAGCCAGAAAGGCACGAGTGGTCAGCTCCAAAAATGCGCTAACAGTCGCGTTGTCCGCCAACTGAGCGCGCTGGTTAGCTCAAAAACTCGACCACGCCCGTATCGAGCTGGTAGTAAGCACCCACGATTTGCAGCTGGCCGGCGGTTACGGCCTGGGCCAGCAGGCGCGAATTCTGGAGGCGCTCAATGGTGATGCGCACGTTCGCTTTTACCACGCTGGTAAAGCGCTCGTCGCCTTCGCCCTGGGCCAGCAGCACGGCCGGCCGTACCCCATCGACGAGCGTTTCCAGCGAGCCGGGCGCTATTTTGGACGTAGCCACGGCTTGCAGCGTGGCCTTGATGGCTCCGCAGCGCTGGTGGCCCATCACCACGAGCAACGGCACTTGCAGCTCGGCCACGGCAAACTCGAGGGTGCCGACAACGGCGTTGTCGAGGACATGGCCGGCGGTGCGGGCCACGAACAAGTCGCCCAGGCCCTGGTCGAAAATCAGCTCCGGCGACTCGCGTGAGTCGGCGCAAGCCAGCACCGTGGCGAAGGGCGCTTGTTTGAGGGCCACGTCGCGGCGACGCTTCAGGGTTTCGTTGGGATGCGTGAGCTGCCCCTTCTGGAAGCGCAGGTTGCCGGTTTTCAGCTGCGCCAGGGCTTCGGCGGCGGTGGGTGGGACTGCCCCGGTGGGCGCGGGCGAAGGCGGGGCGGCCGGGGTAGGCGCGGCCGCCGACGAGCGGCGGGCCTGGCCCCAAACGGGCAGCTGCGGGAGCGCGGCGGTAAGCAGGGCCAGGCTGCTGCCCCACAAAAACTGGCGACGGGAATCGGATGGGTTGGGCGAGGGCATGAGGTTACGTTGACGCGGAGGAGGTTAAAATCGGTCAAAAGTAAGAGTCTTTTGAAAAAAAGCCTGGGTAATAAGCTCCACGCTACCGACGGCGCTGCGGATGGTGCGCGCTGGAACAGCCACGTAGGGAAGGGTACCACCTGGCTTCACTGCTTCACGTCAACGGGTTGGGCTAAAAAGCTCGTCGCTGACGGCGAGCTGAACGCTTGCTCAGGCATCATTGCCTAGCAGCCATTCATACGCCGCGCCAAACTCCTGGCCCCAGAACCACTCGGCGTGCTGGCCGCCGGGGCGCACCTCGCATACGAGCTGGGCGGGCGGCAAGCCGGCGCTGAGCAGCGCGGCGGCCGTGGTTTGCATGAGCGGACCCAGGCCCGCGTATTCGAGCGCGCCGCTCACGAAATAGAAATGCTGGTCGGGCTGGGGCGGGTGCCGCGCGATGAAGGCCGGCAGCTCAGCTTGCGCAAACCACAAAGCCGGCGAAAATACGCCCACCCGCCCAAACACGTCGGGCCGCGCCAAGCCCGCATAAAAAGCCAGTAGCCCGCCCATGCTGCTGCCCAAAATGCCGGTGTGGGCCGCGTCGGGCAGGGTGCGGAAGTGCGCGTCCACGTAGGGCTTGAGCGTATCAACCAGAAAGCTAACGTATTGCGCGCCCTGCCCGCCCACCTGACGACCATCGCGGGCGCGGGCGTTGGGCCAGGCCGAATACTCGTCGAGCCGGTGCGGGCCGCCATTGTCCACGGCCACGACCAGGCAATTGCCACGCGCGGGGTCGGCGCGGTGCCGCGCGTCGAGGGTTTTATCGAGGCCCCACTCGCCCGAAAACGAGGTAACCTGGTCGAAGACATTCTGGCCGTCCTGCACGTAGAGCACGGGGTAGCGGCGGGTGGGCTGCTGGTCGTAGTCGGGCGGCGCGTAGAGCCACACGCGGCGGGTGCGCCCAAGCTGCGGCATGGCAAAAGCAAGCGCCAGCAGCCGCACCGACGCCGACGCCGAGTGCGACCGGGCAGCCGGCAACCGGCCCGCGTCCTGCCAGCTCAGCACCTGCAGGCTGATTTCGGGCGGGCCGTTCTGGCCGTTCTGGCCGTTCTGGCGGGGGCGACGCGGGCGACGATTGGGCAGCGGCTCGCCGGCGGCCCCGGCCTCAATGGTGTCCCAGGAGCCGCGGCAGAGCTTGAATTCCAGCGGGCCGCGCCAGGTATCGGGCAGGGCCAGCCAGCGGTAGCCGGTGGCTGGGTCGGGTGGGGTGAAGGCGTAGTCGGGGTGGTCGGTGGTCCAGCCGTTGCCCGCGCCAGTGAGGTAGACGGGCGCGCCGGGCGGTGTGTCGGCCGGCACCGCAGTGAGGCGCAACAGCAGCGGGCCAGGCGCTCGGTGCCGACGCAGCAGACGGGACAGCAGGCTTCGCATTGTTGCTTGGTGCTTGGTGCTTGGTGCTTGTTTTTAGGGCGCGGGTTCACGCAGAGTTCCGCAAAGGGAGCAGAGTTTCGCAGAGTTAAAGTAGTGCTACTTTGCTTGGCTCAAGTTTGAAACAAGCAACAATTACGCCGCCTCCAACACGCTTGCGTCGTTGTTGGCCGGCGAGTTGACTCGCGTCGTAATGGCGTACTCCTTCATCAGCTGGGTGTCGAAGGGAACGAGCAGCGCTTGATGCTGCGCCGAGCTGAGGTCGTCGGCGAGCCAGGCGCGCTCGGCTTCGGGGCCGGGCAGGATGACGGGCATCCGGTTGTGCAGGCGCGCCATCAGCTCATTCGGCTCGGTGGTGATAATGGTGAAGGTCGGGCGCACTTCGCCCGTGGCGCGGTCCACCCACTCGTCCCAGAGGCCGGCGAAGGCGAAGGGCTGCTCATCGGCCAGCAGGATGCGGTGCGGAATCTTGCCGCGCTCGGTGGCCTGCCACTCGTAAAAGCTGTCGGCCAGCACCAAGCAACGCCGACGCTGGAGCAGCTGCCGGAAGCTGGGCTTCTCGGCCAGCGTTTCGGCGCGGGCATTGATGGGCTTCGGGCCAGTGGCTGGGTCGCGGCTCCAGGCGGGAACCAGGCCCCAGGGCACGAGCTGAATCTGCTGCGGCGCAGCGTTGGTGAGGATGGGCAGCGCCTGCGAGGGCGCCGCGTTGAAGGTCGGCGCGGCGGTTGGGCCAGCCTGCTGCGCCCCAAAGCGTTGGGCCAGCGCCGGGGCAGGAGTAATAACGGTGTAGCGTCCGCACATCGCAGCTTTAAACAGATTTAACGGATGACGCCGCTGGCGCGGCTGACTGGCAAGGAGGGTAGCTATACGGCCGGGCTGGGCCAGCGGCTGCGTTGGCCGGTCCGCGCTAAGTCGCGCCAGCCGGCCGCAGCCCGGCAACGAAGCCCTGCTGGCGAAAACCCGATGCCCCATCATGCCAGGGAGTGGATGGAGCAGCGCGAGTCAGCGCCCCGCGCAACGGCCCCGCAACTTGCCCGGGTGGGCGCTTAGCGACAGCAGCCAACCACGAAACAGCGCAAAGTTTTCAGCAAAAATGCCAGTAGCTAAAACCTAGTTTAGGGTGAACAAGCTGCTGGATGGCAAACGTATAAATCAGCCGTTTAGGCATTTCGGGCTGGGCCAGGTAATACTGGGGAAACATTTTTTTCTGGCAAAGAACGCTCAGAACACACTTCAAGTAAGCTGATGAGTGGTGTACCCTAAGGAAGATTTGTATGGGTGAATTTGGCGTGAGTAAGTTTGTGTGCTTTCACCTCACTAAAAATTCCCACCATGCGCGCACGCTTACTCTTTTATCTGCTCTGCTTACTGCTGCCGCTGAGCAGCTACGCCCAGTCGGTGGGCACCGTGGCCGGCACCGTCCAATCCGAAGCCGGCGAGCCGCTGCCCGGCGTAACGGTCTTTTTCGATGGCACCAGCGTGGGCACCAGCACCAACGACCGGGGCCGGTTTTCGCTCCGGGCCGACTTCAGTCGCGGGCCGCTCACGCTCGTCGTGTCGTACATGGGTTTCCAAAGCCAGGAGCAGGTGCTGAGCGGCCCTAACGAGGCGCTCGCCATTCGCCTCAAGCCGGGCACCATGCTTAGTCAGGTAGTGGTATCGGCCTCGCGCGTGGCCGAAAGCATGGGGCAGGTGCCGGTGACAGTCGAGAAGCTCGACACCCGGCAGGTGGCCAACCTGACCGCGCCCGACCTCGTGGCGGGCCTGGCCCGCATGAAAAGCATTGATGTCAGCTCGTCGTCGATGCTCACGACGGGCTTCAGCACCCGGGGCTTCAACTCGGCCAGCTCGGCGCGCGTAATTCAGCTCGCCGACTACACCGACACCCAGCTGCCGAGCCTGAGCCTGAACGTAGGTAACCTGCTCGGGGTGCCGATTCTCGACGTCGGCAGCGTCGAAGTCGTCCACGGCCCGGCCTCGGCCTTCTACGGCGCGAACGCCTTCAACGGAGTGCTGCTCACCAACTCAAAGGACCCCTTCAAGGAAACCGGGCTGAGCGTACGCGTGCGGGGCGGCAACCGGACCATGCTCGACGGACAGTTTCGCTACGCCGTCAAGCTCGGCGAGCGGGTAGCGTTCAAGCTAACGGGTGGTGCTTTCCGGGCCAATGACTTCACGCCCAATAACCTGGACCCAACCAGCAAGCTCATTGAGCCGGATAACAACTCGGCCAGCTCCGGCTTCGGCTACGACGCGGTGAGCCGCTTTGGCGACATCGGCCTGACTTTCCCGGTCTCGCCCACGGCTCCGGGCTACGCGGGGCCGCTGCTGGCCGGCAAAACGGCGTTCCTACCCGGCTTTTCGGAGACCGAACTCGTGGAAAAAGACAACCCCACTATGTCGTTCAAGGTGGCACCCACGGTTTCGGTGATGCTCACCGACAAGGTGCGCGCCACAGCCGGCTACCGCTACTCCAATGCCAGCACCAGCTACCAGGCCGGTACCCGCTACCGCCTCATCAACAGCGGCGCGCAGCAGTACCGGGTGGCCGTTGAAGGTGAAAACTGGTTCGTGCGCGGCTTCTCGACCCAGGACTACTCGGGCGGGCGCGACCCCAAAACGGACGGCTCGTATAATCTAGGCTTTCTGGGGGCTTTTTTACAAGCCCAGCAGGCGGTCAATATTGTAAACGGCCAACAGGTACCGGTAGTAGATGCTCAGGGACAGCCGGTTAGCTACGGAGCGCGCTACTTTGGTACGTATGCCCGCGCCTACAACGCGGCTTTCGCCGCCAACGGCGGCAACGTCGAGGCCACCGCGCTCGCCGCTCGCAATGCGGCCAATACCAACGCCCCGCTGCTGCAGCCGGGCAGCGAGGCCTTCAATCAGGCCCGCGAGCGCATCATCCAGGACCCGACCCCCGGCCGCGGCGCGCGCCTCGTCCTCCGCTCGGTTCTTAGCGAGGGCAGCGGGCAGTACAACTTCAAATCCGACATCGCCGACGTGGTGGTGGGCGGTGCCTATCGGCAGTACCTGCTCGGCTCGGATGGCAGCTTGTTTTCGGACAGCCCCACGTCGGACCGCATCCGCAACTACGAGTACGGGGGCTACGCGCAGGTGAGCAAGTCGCTGGACGACGACCGCTTGCGGCTCTCGGCCGCCGGCCGGTTAGACCAGTTTCAGAACTTCGGGACTGCGTTTTCGCCCCGCGTGTCGGCCGTATACGCGGCCGGAGCCGATAAGCAGCACAATTTCCGGCTCAGCTACAGCCGCGCGTTTCGCTCCCCGGCCCAGGACCAGCAATACATCCGCCTCGACATTGGCCGCGCTATTCTGCTCGGCAACGTGGGTGGCGGTTTCCAGGGTTACCTGCCCCGGTACGGGCGGGAGCTGCCGACCATCCTTTCCCCGGCCCGCGCTGACGAAGCGAAGGCCCTTGAATTCACGAGCGGCAAGCTGCGGCTCGAACAAGTGAACAGTGGCGAGATTGGCTACCGCGCGCAGCTCACCAATAAGCTGTTCGTGGACTTCGACTACTTCTACAGCGTCTACGATGACTTCATCGTCACCCAGAACTTCATCGGCAACACCGATGGCACCCGGCCCAACACCCAGCAGATTATCGACGGAGCGGGCCTTCGTTTTGCTCCCGGCATCGTAGCGCGTACGGGTGCAGCCAACACGACCCGCGCCATCTCCATCAGCACCAATGTGGACCAGACCGTGCGCACCCAGGGCGCGGGCCTCTCGGTGGGCTACAACTTCGCGCCGGCCTTCGCGCTGACCGGCAACTACAGCTTCAACAACTTTATCACGAAAGACTTACGCGAGGGAACCCAGTCGTTTTTTAACACCCCGACCCACAAGTTCAACCTCGGTGCCGATGGTCTGCTGCTGGAGCGTCGCCTGAACTACAACGTGAACTACCGCTTCACCGACTCGTTCCTCTACGAATCGACCTTCGCCACGGGCACGCTGCCGAGCACCAACATCGTGGATGCGCAAGTGGGCTACACCCTGCCCTCGATACACACCACACTGCAAGTCGGCGGCTCGAACCTGCTCGACCAAACCAATTTCCAGGTGTACGGCGCGCCGAGCCTCGGGCGGCTGGTTTATGTAGGGTTGCTGTTTGACATCAAGTAATGTCTGAACCGCGGATTTATCGGATTCGTCGGATTGCTCGGATTTTGGTGATGTAAAAAGGGCCGCTCAAACGAGCGGCCCTTTTATTTTGCACGAAAAATCAGGTAGCATGGCATTTGATGAAAATCAGGAGTCGCCACCAAAATCCGAGTAATCCGACGAATCCGATAAATCCGCGGTTCAGACCTTATACAGCAATTCGTAATACTCGCGCGCCATGCGCCCGCTCTCAAACGCCGGCTCGACATCCTTCATGCCGCACTTCACGATTTTGAGAAAGTCCTTCGGCCGGTCGTAGTACAGCGGCACGACCCGTTCGAGCACGTCGAGCAGCGTGTTGGCTTCGAGCGTGTCTTTTTGCTCGTCGGGCAGGTTCACGTCAGCGTGCTCTATCAGAAAGCAGTTTTGGCCGTCTTTGGCGAATTCTGGTATCCAGCCGTCGGCGATGCTCACGCTCACGCAGGCGTTCATGGCGGCCGTCATGCCGCTCGTGCCGCTGGCTTCGCGCGGGTAGCGCGGGGTGTTGAGCCAGAGGTCGGAGCCTTTTTTCATTTCGGCCGACAACGCCAGCTCGTAGCCCGTGAGCACCGCGCAACGCTTCAGGTCTTTGGTCTGCTGGATGATGTCGTTGAAGGTGTGGATGGCGCTGTAGTCCTTCGGATAGGGCTTGCCGGCCCAGATGACCTGCACCGGCCGCTCGTCGTTGCTCACCAAGCGCTTAAACCGCTCAAAATCACGCAGAATCAAATCGGCCCGCTTGTAGCCGGCGAAGCGCCTAGCCCAGACGATGGTCAGCGCGTCGGGGTCGAGCAGGGTGCCGGTCTGGTCGGCCACGGTCTGGAAAAACCGCTTTTTCAGCTCCCGCTTGCGGGCCAGCAGCGCCGCGTCGTCCTTACTCTTGAGCGCGGCCGCCAGCTGCGGGTCGCGCCAGTAGGTGCCGTTCTGCGAGTTGGTGATGGGAATAATCGGGCAGACGCCTTCGTAATGGCCCCACATCTGGTTGGCCACCGTGCCGTGAACTTTGCTTACGGCATTGGCCCGGTGGGCAAAGCGCAGCGCGGTGAGCGTGTAGTTGAGCGAATCGCCCGATGAGTTGCTATCCAGGCGGGCTACCCGGCGCACCTCCTCCAGTGGCACGGAGCCGAAGAAGCTCATGTCCTGGAGCAGCTTGAACGGGCGCTCCTCATTGCCGGCCAACTCGGGCGTGTGCGTCGTGAAAACGAGGCGCTTCTGCACCTCGGCCAGGTCGCGGCCGTGCTTGTCGTAGAGATAAAACGCCAGCGGCAGGCCGTGGCCTTCGTTGAGGTGGTACACGTCCGTCTGCCGGCCCAGTAAATCGAGCAGCCGGCCGCCGCCCACGCCGAGCAGGATGCTCTGGGCCACGCGGGCGGCCGAGTCGGGGTCGTATAGGTGGTGCGAGATAGTGCGCGAGATGTAGTCGTTCTCGGGGATATCAGTCGTCAGAAAAAACATCGGGGCGGTGCCGAACGTCTCCGGGGCCAGGTAGAGCGCCCGCACCTGCACGGCCGCCCCGTGGATGGTGATGGGGAAGAGCAGGCCCGTATCCTGCAAAAACGAGTAGCGCTTTTGGCGGAACCCGGTCGTCATGGTCTGGTCGGGGTTGCGGTCCTGGTCGTAGTAGCCGTAGGTCCACAAAATACCGATGCCCAGCAAGTTCTGCTTCAGCTCGTAGGCCGAGCGCATGTGCGAGCCGGCCAGAAAGCCCAGTCCGCCGGAGTAGATTTTCAGGGATTGGTCGAGGGCGAACTCCATAGAGAAGTACGCGGCGGGAGTGCGGTATTTGGCGGCCGGGGTCGGCATTTTAAAATCGAAAGCCATGCGGTAGGAGGCCCGCAACGGCGGGCCAGTTAGGGGGTTGGGAAGTGCAAAGGAATACCCCGCAACGTAAAGACGGGGCCGCCCGGCGTATTTTGGCGGGCGTTTTTGGCTGGCCACTCCGCAATGCTTTCGGAAGTCGCCAGCCCTTTTTTTCCTCCCTCTATTTCTTTTTCCTGCCCGCCCGATGCACCTGCTTCGCTCCTTTCTCACGGCCACTTGTATCGCGCTGCTGGCCACCGTGCCCGCTTTCGCCACCCCGCCCGCGTCGCCGCCCGCGCCCGTTGCCCTGCCCGCCGGCACCCGCATCGACCCCACGTACTGGTTCGTGGGCCTGAAAAACCCCCGGCTGCAGCTGCTGGTAAACGCGCCCGGCATCGCCGCCAGCCAGCTTAGCCTGGCCGCCTACCCCGGCGTGACGCTCGACGGATTTCAAAAGCTCGAAAGCCCGAACTACCTGCTCGTTAATCTGACCATCAGCCCCATGGCGCAGCCCGGCCAGCTGACGCTGGAGCTGAAAGGCGCGAAAACCCAGCGCCTGCGCTACGAGCTGCGGACCCGCAACGCGGACCCGCTGCGCAATCAAGGCCTGAGCCAGGCCGATTTCGTGTACCTGCTCATGCCCGACCGCTTCGCCAACGGCGACCCTAAAAACGATGTCGTCAAAGGCACCCGCGTGCGCCACGTGGCCCGCGACTCGATGTACGCCCGCCACGGCGGCGACTTGCGCGGCATCGCGCAGCACTTCGACTACTTCAAGCAGCTCGGCATAACGGCCATCTGGCCCACACCGCTCGTCGAGAACGACATGCCCAAAGCCAGCTACCACGGCTATGCCGTGACCGACTGCTACAAAATCGACCCCCGCTTCGGCACCAACGACGAGTACATGGGCTTCGTCAAGAGCGCTCATGCCCAAGGCATTAAGGTGGTGCAGGACATCGTGCTCAACCACTGGGGGTCGTACCACCACTTGTTTCTCGACCAGCCGGCCCGCGACTGGTTTCACGAATGGCCGGCCTTCACGCGCAGCAACTACAATGCCTATGCCGTGAACGACCCCCACGCGTCGGCCTACGACCAGAAGCGCCAGAACGACGGCTGGTTCGACACGACCATGCCCGACGTGAACCAGAGTAACCCGCTGGTAGCTACCTACCTGACCCAGAATTTTATCTGGTGGATTGAGAGCACCGGCCTCGATGCTTTCCGGGTGGACACCTACCCGTATTCGCAGCCGCAATTTTTGATGGACTTCGGCCGGGCCATCGACCGCGAGTACCCGGGCTTCCTGATGACGGGCGAAACGATGGTGGGCACGGCGGCCGAGCAAGCGTTTTTCACCCAGAACATCCTGCCCCCCGTGAACGGCTTCAAGTCGAACCTGCCCAGTACCCTCGATTTCCAAATCTGCTACGGCATCGCCGACGCGCTCCGCGACGGCAACCTGGGCCGCCTCTACGAGTCGCTCCAGGCGGATTGGCTCTACACCGATGCCTCGCGCAACGTGCATTTCCTGGACAACCACGACATGAACCGGTTCTATTCGGTTGTCGGCGAAGACTTTGCCAAGTATAAGATGGGCCTGGCCTGGCTGCTGACCATGCGCGGCACACCCCAGCTATACTATGGTACGGAGGTGCTGATGAAGAATTTCTCGGACCCCGACGGCAAGGTGCGCGAGGATTTCCCGGGCGGCTGGGCCGGAGATAAAACGGACTATTTTAAGTCGCGGTCGGGGCGGGCGGGCGAGGCGTTCGACTACGTGAGCAAGCTGGCTTCTTATCGGAAGTCGCATCCTGTTTTATCGAGCGGCAAGCTTATGCAGTTCATTCCGCAGGACGGGGTGTACACGTATTTTCGGTATTCGGACGCGGGTTGCGTGATGGTTATCGCCAACGTGGGTAAGGACGAGAAGGCCGTGGACGGGGCACGGTTCGCGGAAAGACTCGCTGGTTTTACGTCTGGAATTGACGTGCTTTCGGGCGCAGTTATCGCTGATTTGAAGACTTTTCGGGTGCCGGGGAGAACCTCGTTTGTGGTGGAGTTAAGGAAGTAGCTTTGGGGATTGTTTTTTAGCCCGCAGAGGGCGCTGAAGTTTACGCAGATGGCGCAGAGGCACGAGAATGAAATTTCCTATATCACTAGGAAAGCGGCTTTTACGATTCATAAAGCGCTTGGCGCGGGGTTGTTGGAGTCGGTGTACGAAGCGCTGCTGACGCACGAGTTGCGCAAGCAGGGCCTACATGTGCAAACCCAGGTGGCGCTTCCAGTCACCTACGATGGCATCGTGTTGGAAAACGGGTTTCGCATCGACTTGCTGGTAGAAGGTAAAGTCGTTGTCGAGCTGAAGTCAGTAGAGGTTTTACTGGAAGTTCACCACATGCAACTGCTGACTTATCTGAAACTGTCGGGTCACAAGCTGGGCCTGCTCATCAACTTCAACGTCCCACTCATTAAGCAAGGCATCTTCCGCAAAGTAAATGGCCTGGAAGAACCCTCTGCGCCTTCTGCGAAACCCTCTGCGCCCTCTGCGGGCTAAAAAACGATGCCCCCCGTAATCCTGATAACCGGCGCCAGCCGAGGAATCAGCCGCGCCACCGTGCTGGCGGCCCCGCCCCACGTGGTAATTGACGAGCTGATGCGGCACCCGCTCAGTCAGGAGTGGTAAATATTTACTGGTTAATTTGTTAGTGGTGAATGATTAATGACTTTCTGATGCGCTCAGAAGCAGAAGCTGAGGCATTAATCACTAACCATTAAATAATTAACCACTACTTTCCCGCCGCATATGAGAAACCTGACCCTGGCGGCTGGCTTGCTGGCACTAACCGCCCTTACCCCGCCTCCCTCTGCCGTGGCCCAAACCCCCGCGCCCGTCGCTCCGGCCCCGGCCGCCCCCGACCCGAACACCACCACCGAAACGCCGCAGGACAATAAGCTGGTTATCTACCAGCTGCTGCCCCGGCTGTTCGGCAACAAAGTGGCCCTGAACAAGCCCTACGGCACCATCACGGAGAACGGCTGCGGCAAGTTCAACGACATCAACGACCGGGCGCTCGATGAGCTCAAGAGGCTGGGCGTGAGCCACGTGTGGTATACGGGCGTCATCGAGCACGCCAGCATGACGAGCTACCCCGTGTCGGGCATCGTGGCCGACGATGCCGACGTGGTGAAGGGCCGCGCCGGCTCGCCCTATGCCATCCGCGACTACTACGACGTGGACCCCGACCTGGCCGTGGTGGTCAAAAACCGGATGGTCGAATACGAGGCCCTCATCCAGCGCACCCACGCCCACGGGCTGAAAGTGCTCATGGACTTCATCCCGAACCATGTGGCCCGCACGTACAAGTCGGACGCCAAGCCGGCCAGCGTGGTAGACCTGGGCGCGCTCGACGACAAGACGCGGGCCTTCGCGCCGAACAATAATTTTTATTACCTGCCCGGTCAGCGCTTCGCGGTGCCGGCCGGCTACAACCCGCTCGGAGTGCTCAAAGGCCCCGGCGAAGACCAGAAATACGTGGAGGTGCCGGCCAAAGCGACTGGCAACGACGTGTTTGCGGCGCAGCCTAAGCTCGATGACTGGTTCGAAACGACCAAGCTCAACTACGGCGTGGACTACCAGAACGGCCGTCAGCTGCACTTTACGCCCGTGCCCGATACCTGGAAAAAGATGCGCGACATTCTCGTGTACTGGGCCGGCAAGGGCGTGGATGGTTTCCGCTGCGACGTGGCCGAGATGGTGCCGGTCGAGTTCTGGGCCTACGTCATCCCGGAGGTGAAAAAAGTGCGGCCCGGCATCGTGTTCATCGCCGAGGCGTACAATCCGAAGGAATACAAGACCTACCTCACCATCGGGCGCTTCGACTTCCTCTACGACAAGGTGGGCCTCTACGACGGGCTGCGCAAGCTCATGCGCCAGGAGGGCAGCACCGACGACCTCACCCGGGTTTGGAAAGAGGAAAGCGCCGGCTTCGGCTCGCACATGCTGCGCTTTCTGGAAAACCACGACGAGCAGCGCATCGCCAGCAAGGAATTTGCCGGCAACCCGCGCCGCGCCATTCCGGCCATGACGGTAGCCGCCACGCTGGCCAGCGGCCCGGTGATGCTCTACATGGGCCAGGAAGTGGCTGAGCCCGCTCTGGGCGCGGCGGGCTTCAACCCCGGCGACGGCCGCACCACCATTTTCGACTACTGGGGTGTGCCCGAGCACCAGAAGTGGCTGAACCAGGGCAAGATGGACGGCGCCCGGCTCAGCCCCGAGCAGAAACGGCTGCGCGACTTCTACGGCCGGCTGCTCACGCTGGCCGCCAGCAGCGAGGCCATCCGGCAGGGCAAGTTTTATGAGCTGCAGGATGCCAATAACCTGAGCAAGGAGTACGACCAGCGCCAGCTTTACGCCTACCTGCGCTACACCAAAGGCCAGCAGGTGCTGGTTATCGTCAATTTCAGCGACACCAAAACGTACAAGCCCTCGCTGCTCATTCCTGGGGCGGTGCTCCAGCGCATGGGCCTCGACCCGCAGCGCCTCTACACCTTCCGCGACCTGCTCGCCGGCGGCAGCGCCGTGCCCCAGACCGGCCTCGCCCTCACGCTGGAGCCGCTCAGCGCGCTGGTGCTGGAAATCAAGCCCCGCTAGCTATTTTTAATGTGCTGATGTGGTTTTGATGTGCTGATGTGATTGATGTGCTAATGTGCAAATAAGGTGACTTAAGCAGCCGAAAGCATCAGCACATCAACCACATTTGCACATCAGCACACTCTTTTCTCCCACCCTTCGTTTTTCTACCATCATGGCTGCTGCCGCTGTGGCCTCGTCCGTTGTTGGGCGCGCCAAACCCCGCCTGAGCTTCTGGCAAATCTGGAACATGAGCTTCGGCTTTCTGGGCATTCAGTTTGGCTTTGAGCTGCAGAACTCCAACGTGAGCCGCATCTTCGAGACGCTGGGGGCCAATAAGGACGACCTGCCGCTGCTCTGGATTGCGGCCCCGCTCACGGGCCTGCTCGTGCAGCCCATCATCGGGTATTTTTCCGACCGTACCTGGCACCCGACTTGGGGCCGGCGGCGGCCGTTTTTCTTTGCCGGGGCGGTGCTGGCTACGCTGGCCCTATTTATCATGCCTAATTCGGGGATGCTGCTCATGGCGGCCGGGATGCTCTGGGTGATGGATGCCTCGTTTAATATCTCGATGGAGCCGTTTCGGGCGTTTGTGGGCGACTTGCTGCCGGCCAATCAGCGCACGACGGGCTTTGCGATGCAGAGTTTTTTCATCGGCGTGGGCTCGGTGGTGGCGGCCGGGCTGCCGTGGGTGTTCACCAACCTGTTTCACGTAGCCAATACCGCGGCGGCGGGCGAAGTGCCACCGTCGGTGCGCTACGCGTTCTATTTTGGGGCCGTCGCCCTGTTTGCCAGCGTCATGTACACGGTATTTAGCAGCCGCGAGTACCCGCCCGAAAACCTAGCCGAGTTCGAGAAGGAAAAAGCCGAAGGCAGCATTTTTGGCGGGCTGGCCGAGTCGTTCCTGGGTATTTTCCGAATGCCGAAAACCATGTCGCAGCTCGCCGTGGTGCAGCTCTTCACGTGGTTCGCGCTCTTCACGATGTGGATTTATTCGACCAATGCCATTACGAGCAACGTCTATAACATGCGGGTGGACGGGGCGCTGTTTGCTAGAATAGCGGCCAAAGTGCAGAATGCCGCCATCGTCGCCGTCCCCGAAAAGAGCTTTTTCGACCTGCGCGCCAGCACCCCCGCCGAGAAAGCGGCCAGCGAGCTGAGCGGCCTCAAGAAAGACCTGGCCGACATCAACCAGTTTCAAACCGGCCAGGCCGACAAGGTTATCACGACCAGCTTGGCCGGCTACTACCTACGCGACGGCCAGCCTGCCGCCGCTGAGCAAGCGACCCTGAAGCGGGTGCAGCAGCAGTATAACGACGGGGCCGACTGGCTGGGCATCTGCTCGGCGGTGCGCAATGGCGTGGCGGCGGTGTTCGCGTTTTTGTTGCCGGTGGTGGCGCGCCGCTTCAGCCGCCGCCTCACCCACATGAGCTGCCTGGTTATCGGCGGGTTGGGGCTGATTTCGCTGCGCTTCGTGGGTCACCCGGCCTTGCTCATGGTGAGCATGGGCCTGGTTGGCATCGCCTGGGCCAGCATCCTGTCCATGCCTTACGCCATGCTGGCTGGGGCCTTGCCCGCCAACAAGATGGGCTACTACATGGGCGTATTCAACTTTTTCATCGTCATTCCGCAAATAGTAGCGGCCACGCTGCTCGGCTTTCTCACCGTGCATCTTTTTCAGGGCAACACGCTCTACGCGCTCGTGCTGGGCGGCGCGGGCATGATACTCGGCGGCCTGCTCACGCTGCGCGTGGACGATGCCGACGACATCCGCCTGCCCAACGACATGACCCCCGAAGAGAACCGCTCCTACGAAGCGTCGTTGGCCGGCAACCCGGAGGGTTGAGACTTTGAGACATGAGACTTTGGGACATGGGACTGTGCGACCTGGAACTCTGAGACACGAGTCCTTGCCCGGTGAGAGTCTCGAAGTCCCACGTCTCACAGTCTCATGTCGCACAGTCCCAGGTCCCAGAGTTCCATGCCCGCCACCGCCCTCGCCTCGATTGAGCTGTTTCGGCTGCGGCTGCCGCTGCGCGAGCCGTTCGTGATTTCGCTCGGGCCCATTTTGTCGGTGCAAAACCTGGTGGTGCGGCTGCGCACGGCGAGCGGGCTGGTCGGCTACGGCGAGTGCAGCCCATACGCAACCATCAACGGCGAAACGCTCGACACCTGCTGGAGCGTGGGGCACTTGCTGGCCGATGCGCTACGCGGGCGCGACGCACGCGACATCGCCGGCTGCCACGCCACGATGGGCCGGCTGATTTACGCCAACCACAGCGTGAAGAGCGCCTTCGATATGGCCCTGCACGACGTGGCCGCCCAGCACGCCGGGCTGCCGCTGTTTCGGTGGCTCGGCGGGGCCGAACGGCCCAATCGACCCCTGCGCACGGGCATGACGGTCAGCCTCGGGCCGCCCGACAAGATGCGGGCCGACGCGGTGCGCTTCCAGCAGGCGGGCTTTGCCGTCATCAAGGTGAAGCTCGGCGAGGGGCTGGCGGCCGATGTCGAGCGGGTGCGGGCCATTCGGGCGGGCATCGGCGAGGCGCACCCGCTGCGCGTCGATGCCAACCAGGGTTGGGACACGCCTGCCGTGGCCCTGGCCGTGCTGCGGGCATTGGCCCCTTTTAATATCGAGCTTTGCGAAGAGCCGCTGGCCCGCCACCGGTTTCTGGATTTGCCCGCGCTCGCGGCCGCCTCGCCCATCCCCATTATGGCCGACGAGAGCTGCTGCGATGCCCACGATGCGGCCCGCCTCATCGGCCTGCGCGCCTGCCCGCTGCTCAATATCAAGCTCGGCAAATCGGCCGGCCTGCACCAGGCCCGCGAAATAGTAGCGCTCGGGGCCGCCGCCGGCCTGGGCCTGCAAGTCGGCGGCTTCATGGAGTCGCGCCTGGGCATGAGCGCCGCCGCCCACCTGGCCCTGAGCCACGACGCGGTGCGCTACTGCGACTTCGACACGCCCTACATGTTCGCCCAGGACCCCGTGCGCGGCGGCCTCGACTACGGCCCTGGTGGCGCGCTGCACCTGCCCGACGAGGTGCCCGGCCTCGGCGCGACTATCGGAGAGGAGTATTTGGAAGGGTGAGGTGGTGAGTATTTCGCGCCGGGTGGCGACTTCCTCACTTAATCACCGCATCACCTACTGCCAGGTGCGCACGTACTTCCCCTGCGGGTCGTAGCGGCGGGCTTGCTGGGTCACGTCGTAGCCGGGGTCGCGCACGTCGGTGCCGGTGCCGGCCAGGTACTTCCAGTTGCCCCAGTTCGAGGCCGGGTCGTGGTCCACGAGCTGGTGCTCGAACCAGGCCGCGCCCCAGCGCCAATCCTGCTTGAGGTCGTGGAGCAGGTAGCTCGCCACGTTCTGGCGGCCGCGGTTGCTCATGAAGCCGGTGGCGGCCAGCTCGCGCATGTTGGCATCGACGAACGGGTGGCCGGTGCGCCCCTCGGTCCATTTTTTAAATATTTTGCGGTTAGGGTCAATTGGCCGGGGCAGCTGCCCGCGCAGGCCGGCCAGGCGAAAGAAGTCGCGCCCCGAGCGCTCGGCCAGCAGCCGGAAGTAGTCGCGCCAGAGCAGCTCCAGGCGCAGCTGCATGGCCCCTTTGCTGCGGTCGCCGTGGGTGGCTTCGTACTGGTCGATGGCCGCCCACACCTGCCGGGCCGAGAGACTACCGTTGGCCAGCCAGGCCGAAAACTTGGTACTGAACGCCTCGCCCAGCAGCTCGTTGCGGGTGTCGTCGTAGCGGCCCACGAGGTGGCGCGCCACCGCGTAGTCGTGCAGGCGGGCCAGGCCGGTGGTTTCGCCGCCACCCAGCGCGGGGCGGGCGGTTTTGGGGTGCGCCGGCCCGGCGGCCAGCGCCGACACGCCCACGGTGGCCGCCAGCCCGGCTACGGTGGGCAGCGGCGCGGGCCCGAAGCCGTCGGGCAGCGGCGGCAGCGCGCGCGGCACTGGCGCGGGCGTCCGCACCGGCGTGCGGGCCGCCACGTCGTAGCGAAACTTGCTGAACGAGAGCGGCAAGTCGCGCACCTTGATGGACAAGTCGTCGGGGTGCAGCAGCAGGAGGTTCTCGAAGCGCCGTAACGGAATACGCGGGCCGAGCGCGGCCTCGACGGCGGCTTCGGTGTCGGCCTCTTCGGTCGTAAACTCGCCGCTCGTCCACACCGCGCCGGCCCCGATTTGCCGAGCCAGGGCGGGCAGCACTTCGGCCGGCGAGCCGGCCACGAAATGAATATCGGAGCCGAGCGCGGCGTAGCTTTTGCGCAAATCAGCCAGCGACTCAAGCCAGAACGGCAGCCGGTGCGGCCCCATCTTGGGCAGTTTTAGGTAGCGGTCGGGGCCGAGCGCGGCGGGGTCGAAGCAGACGACCGGCAGCAGCCGCGTGGCCCCGGCGGCGGGCAGCGCCGCCAGCAACTCGTTGTCGTGCAAGCGCAAATCGTGGCGCAGCCAGTAGAGAATGGTCATTTTTTAGGATGAGGGATGAGGGATTAGAGATTAGGGATGCAGAGTTAAGGAAGAGTTAGTCAATGTGGGCAAAACACGGCAACCGCACCGGTGCGGCTTCGCTCGTGAAGGCAAAACAACGAACCACTAAAGGGTGATTGCGTGGCCTTGTTTGTATTGACCAGATTTTCCCTCATCCTTCATCCTCCATCCCTAATCCCTAATCTCTCAAAGCCAGACCACGCGCACGGCCGGCTGCCCATTGAAGCGCAGAAAATACACCCCGGCCGGCAGCCCGGCGCGGGGCAGCCGCAACGTGGCGCTGGTTGGCAGTACGCGACGCAATACCCGGCCAGTGGCATCACAGAGGTCGGCGGGGCCGAGCGTGGTCCAGGTGGCGGGCGGCAGGTCGAGGCGCACTTCGGCGGCGGCGGGCAACGGATACGCCTGGGCCACGGCCGCCGCCGACGCGGGCGGGCGGGCGGCTAGTACCGTGCCGCTGAGCTTGAGCACCGGCCGCAAAAAATCGCGCAGCGTCCAGAAAGTAGTATCGGCGTACGCGGTATTGTTTTCAAACGGAATGTGGCCGGCCCCGCGCAGGGTCCGCAGCGTGTTGCGTACGCCCACGGTCGTGGCGCGCGGGTGCAGCCGACCGGAGCCGAACACGTATTTGGGCGGCAGCAGCGACCCCACCCGCCCTTGTAGGTAGGGCACCGTGAGGTCGCGGGTGCCGTGGACACTGCACAGCGGGGCGTTGCCGGCCTCAATGATGCCGGGGCTTTCGGTGGCCCCGCTCAGGTTGAGCACGGCGGCCACGGCGCTCGACAAGCCGGGGTTGCCGCCGCTGCCTTCGAGGCCGCCCAGGCTGGGCAGGTCCACGTAGGCGGGCACTTCGCCGGGCTTATCCAGATAGCCGGCGGCGAGCGCGGCGAAAGCCCCGGCCGACGAGCCGCCCACCACGATGTAATTGGGGTGGATGCGATACGCACGGGCCGCCGCTGCGTCGGCCCGAAAAAAGCGCACGGCCGCCCGCATGTCCTGCGTGGCCCGGATGGCGGCCCGCGCCACGCCCGGCGTGTCGGCTGGCTGCGCAAGGCCCGTGAGCGGAAAGCCGAGCCGGTACTCGATGCTGGCCGTCACGTAGCCGAGCCGGGCCATGCGGGTGCAGATGGCCACCATGTAGGCATCGGTGCGTGAGCCACGCAAAAAGCCGCCCTGGTGGGCGAAAATGAGCAGCGGCCGCCGCACTTCCGTGTCGCCGGCCGGCTCGTATAGGTCGAGCAGCAGCGGCTGGCTCACGCCCTGAAAGGAGGGCGCGTTGCCATAAACGATGTTGGGCGTAACGGTGGTGCCCGCGAAGATGGGCTGGTAGTAGCGCCCGCCGCTGGTGTCGGGGGCGGGAAAATTTTGGGCGGCGGCGCGCGGCGCGGCGACAACGGTCAGCAGGCAGACCAGCAGCAGGCCCGGGAGTGAGCAGCGTTTCATAGGCTATGACGGTTTAAAGATTAGCATTCGGACAATAACGGTCTGGACAATAAGTTAGTAAGTGCCACCATTCGACACTGGCTGACTCCTGGCCTGGCAACTACGCCAAGCGGCGAGAAGTGACGGGAAGCAATAGCCAAACGCGACGCGGGCAGGACTGGTTTGGCCGACGCTGACCGGCCCGGCACCGCGCACGACCTTTGCGCTCGTCCCAACTTTACTCGTCGCCCCGCTGCTTCCCCGTATGCCCGTCCTTGCCCCGCCTTTTCTCGCGCCCGGCCAGCGGGTAGCCCTTGTCGCGACGGCCCGTAGAGTCAGCCCGGCCGAAGTTGCCCCGGCCGTCGATACGCTGCGCGGCTGGGGCCTCGACGTGGTGCTGGGTGCGAGCATCGGCGCGGAGAGCCACCAGTTTGCCGGCCCCGACGACGAGCGTCGTCGCGATTTACAAATCCAGCTCAACGACCCCACCATCCGGGCCGTCTTTTGCGCGCGCGGCGGCTACGGCACCGCCCGTTTCGTGGACGAGCTGGATTTCAGCGCCTTTCAAGCCAATCCAAAGTGGGTGATGGGCTTTTCCGACATCACCGTGCTGCACACGCACCTGCTGCGGCTGGGGTTTCAGAGCCTGCACGGGCCGATGCCGGTGCTCTTCGGGCAGGCCGGCGGCGAGGCGGCGCTCGATAGCCTGCGTCGGGCGCTATTCGGCGAAAGCCTGACTTACACCGTCCCACCGCACCCGCTCAATCGCCCCGGCCAGGCCACCGGCGAGCTGGTGGGCGGCAACCTGAGTTTGCTGCACACGCTGACCGGTACCGCTTCGCAAGTCAGTTTCGCAGGACGGATTTTATTTCTCGAAGACGTCGATGAATACCTCTACCACGTGGACCGGATGCTGCTGCACCTGCACCGTAGCGGGCAGCTAGCGGGTGTGGCCGGCCTAGTGGTGGGGCACTTTTCGCTGATGTGCGACAACGCCATTCCCTTTGGTCAGACGGCTTACGAGATTATCGACCACTATGCCCGGCGCTACGACTTTCCGGTCGGCTACGGCTTTGCCGTGGGCCACGAGCCCGACAACCGGGCGCTGGTAGTGGGGCGCGTGGCCACGCTGAGCGTGGGCGCGGCGGGCAGTGTGCTGACAAGCTGAAAATTTGGCGGAGAGTTGCGCGGCAATCGTGGGGCATTGTATCTTTGCCGCCCCGGTCGCGCCAGCGGCTGGGCACAAATGCCGATTTAGCTCAGCTGGTAGAGCAGCTCATTCGTAATGAGCAGGTCGTTGGTTCGAGTCCAATAATCGGCTCACATATTCCTCCCCGGAGTACCCGGAAAACCGCCTCTCACGTTGTGAAAGTAGTTTTCCGGGTTTTTTGCGTCCGGGGGAATCGGTAGTCCTGGGTGCGAACAGGCGTGATGCCGGCGGGCTGAGTAACGATGCCCGAAGCACGACGGAAGATGTGCATTGCCGGTTTGTTACTAGTACATTAGCCGAATATTATGCCCGGCAGTGCATTGCCTCGGCTTCAATCTCTTTGGTTTCATGGAACCCTCAGCACCCACGCCGAAGCCTACAGCCGCAGAGCGACGCGATAACCAGGTTATTCTCTTGTTCATGAGCCTTTTGGTAGTCGGGGTCATCGTAGTGGCCTGGTTGCGGCACGCGCTCTAAGCTGACTCGCGGCGGGCCTACGCTCGCCGCTGCCCAGTGTCAGCCAGCTGGTGAGGGCCGAAAGAAATTATCCTGGATACAACTGAAAAAGAGCCTCTGCTTTCGCGGGAGCTCTTTTTCGTCCTGGCCAGGCAGAAGCAGCCCATTGTGCCAGTCAAGCACCGGCCGGGCCCTGGCTCCGACGCGGCGCGGCTGCCGGAGCCGCACCGTGTACGCCGGTCCGGCTCGTCGGGCCCAACCCCGCCCGGCGCGGCGCGTACATTCGGCCTTATGGCAAATCAGTCCTCCTCTAAAATCGCGATTTACGGGGCCATCGCGGCCAATGTAGCCATTGCGGTCAGCAAATTCATAGCCGCGTTTTTTACGGGCTCGTCGGCTATGCTCAGCGAGGGTATCCACTCGCTCGTAGACTCGGGAAATGGCATCCTCATCCTCTACGGTGTAAACCAGGCCCAGAAGCCAGCCGACGCGCGTCATCCGTTCGGGCGCTCGAAGGAGCTGTATTTCTGGGCGCTCATCGTGGCCGTGCTCGTGTTTTCGGTCGGCGGCGGCATGTCGTTCTACGAAGGCATCGAGCACATTAAGCACCCGGCCCCCATCACCGACCCCACCTGGAACTACATCGTGCTGGGTTTGAGTCTCGTATTTGAAGGCATTTCGTGCGCGCTCGCGTTCCGCGAATTCAACAAGAGCCGGGGCGGCAGCGGCTTCTGGGCCACACTGGGCCGCAGCAAGGACCCTTCGGTATTTGCCATTCTGATGGAAGACCTGGCCGCGCTGCTTGGGTTGGTCATTGCGCTCTTCGGAGTGTTTTTTGGGCATTTATTGAATAACCCTTACCTCGACGGGGCCGCTTCGCTCGGCATCGGGCTGCTGCTGGTGAGCGTCGCCATCTTCCTGATTTATAAGACCAAGGGCCTGCTGGTGGGCGAAGGCGTGGAGCCGGAAACGCTGCTCAGCGTACAGCAGCTGGCTCAGGCCCAGCCGGGTGTCCGCGCGGCGCGCCCGCCGCTCACCATGTACCTCGGCCCGCAGGATGTTGTGCTGGCCCTTGACGTGGACTTTCGGGATGAGCTGTCGTCGGCCGAAGTCGAGCAGGCCATCGAAGCACTGCAAGACAGCGTTCGCACCGCCCACCCTGAGTTCAAGCGCATTTTCATCGAAGCCAAAAACCTGGCCGTGGGCGGTTCGGGCGAAGTAGGAGCGGCTCGCAGCCGCCCGCTAGGGCGTGAGGACAATAAAAAAACAGTTATTCATCTAAGCCAATCAAGCGCTGCTCCGATATGCCAGAAAGCCAGGAAGGATACCACGGTTTTG
>JANXNW010000346.1 GCA_025353905.1 Hymenobacter sp. | reverse complement strand
GCTCGAAGGCGTGCTCGAAGTCGGCCAGGAGATTGACGTCAAGCTGGTGGACATCGACAAGAAAACCGGCAAATACCGGCTCTCGCGCAAGGTGCTGTTGGAGAATAAGCAGGATTAGGCAACGCTCGGTCATTGCGAGCAAAGCGAAGCAATGACCGAGCGTTGCCTAATCCTGCTTATTCTCCAACAGCACCTTGCGCGAGAGCCGGTATTTGCCGGTTTTCTTGTCGATGTCCACCAGCTTGACGTCAATCTCCTGGCCGACTTCGAGCACGCCTTCGAGCGAGGCGATGCGCTCGTGGGTGACCTCCGAGATGTGGAGCAGGCCGTCTTTGCCGGGCATGATTTCCACGAACGCGCCGTAGGGCTGGATGCTGCGGACTTTACCCTTGTACGTCTCGCCCACTTCGGGCTGAGCCGCGATGGCGCGGATACGGTCGATAGCGCCCTGCATGTCGCCCTGGTTGGCGGCGTAGATGCTGACGTGGCCCTTTTCATCCTTCTCCTCGATGATAACCGTGGCGTTGGTGTCCTTCTGAATCTGCTGGATGACCTTGCCGCCCGGCCCGATGATGGCGCCAATAAACTCTTTGTCGATGAGCATCTTGTGCGAGCGCGGCGTGTGCGCCTTCAGCTCTGCGGCCGGCGCCGAAATCGTCTGGCTCATCTCACGCAGGATGTGCAGACGGCCTTCGCGGGCCTGGTGCAGCGCGGCCGTGAGAATCTCATTGTTCAGGCCCTGGATTTTGATGTCCATCTGGCAGGCGCAAATACCTTTCTCGGTGCCCGTTACCTTGAAGTCCATGTCGCCGAGGTGGTCCTCGTCGCCCAGAATGTCGCTCAGCACGGCGTATTCGCCGGTTTCCTTATCCTGCACGAGGCCCATGGCAATGCCGGCCACGGCGGCCGACACGCGCACCCCGGCATCCATGAGCGCGAGCGAGCCGGCGCAAACGGTCGCCATCGAGCTGGAGCCGTTCGACTCCAGGATATCCGACACGATGCGGATGGTGTAGGGGTTTTCGTCTTCGGGCGGCAACACTTGGCGCAGCGAGCGCAGAGCAAGGTTGCCGTGGCCAATTTCGCGGCGGCCGGCCCCGCGGTTGGGCTTCACCTCGCCGGTCGAGAAACCGGGGAAGTTGTAGTGCAGCAAAAATTTCGAGTAGCCCTTGACGAGCGGCTGGTCCACAATCTGCTCGTCGAGCTTGGTGCCGAGCGTCACGGTGGTCAGGCTCTGCGTCTCGCCCCGCGTGAAGATGGCCGAGCCGTGCGCGCCCGGCAAATAGTTGATTTCCGACCAGATGGGCCGGATTTCGGTGAGCTGCCGCCCGTCGAGGCGGGTGCGCTCCTTCACCATCATGTCCCGAATAGCCTTTTTCTCGGCCGAGCCATAGTAGCGGTAGAACATTTTCTTGTCCAGCTCCGGGTTGGCTTCGAGCAGCTGGTCGAGGATAGCCTTTTTCACCGCCCCGAACCCTTCCTTGCGGCCGGCCTTGCTGGCGTTGCCACTCTTGGCCACGTCATAAGCACCCTGGTACACGTGGTCCAGAATCTGCTTTTTCAGCGCCTCGTTCTCCTCGTACTTGGGGTAGTCGCGGGTGGGTGAGTCGGCACTGCGGCCCACGGCGGCGGCCAGCTCCAGCTGCATGGCGCACTGGGCCTTGATGGCTTCGTGGCCGAAGGCGATGGCCGCCACCATCTCCTCCTCGCTCACTTCCTTCATCGCGCCCTCGACCATGGCCACCGAGTCGGCGGTCGCGCCGACCATCAGGTCCATGTCGGCGCGGGCGAGGTCGCTCGTGCGGGGGTTAATCTGGAATTTCCCGTCGATGCGGGCCACGCGCACCTCCGAAATCGGGCCGGCGAACGGGATGTCCGAAATCGAGAGCGCGGCCGAAGCGGCGAGCGCGGCCAGCGCGTCGGGCTGCACCTCTTTGTCGGCCGAGATGAGCGTTATCATCACCTGCACCTCGTAGTGGTAGTCTTTGGGAAACATCGGCCGCAGGATGCGGTCCACGAGCCGGCAAATCAGGATTTCGTAGTCGCTCAGACGGCCTTCGCGACGCTGAAACGAACCGGGAATCTTGCCGGCCGAGCCGAATTTTTCCTGGTAATCGACCGAGAGCGGCAGGAAATCCACGCCGTCGCGCTGGCTCGGGGCCGAGACGACCGTGGCCAGCAGCATCGTGTCGCCGAGGCGCACCACGACGGCTCCATCGGCAAATTTGGCCAGCCGGCCGGTTTCAATCGAAATCTGACGGCCGTCGGGCAGCGCCAGGGTTTTGGTAATCGCGTGAGGAGCAGGCATTTGTTGAGAAGTGAGACTATGAGACATGAGAAGTGAGACAAGCTTGGATTGTGTAGCAGGGCTGCTTGTTCAAACACCAAATGAGCAGGCTGATACCCGTCTCATGTCTCATGTCTGACAATCTCATGTCTCACCCAAACAACGGGCAATAAAAAAGAGTAGGGAACCCTCACTCAGAAGGCTCCCTACTCTTGAAAATCGGGCTTACTTACGGATGCCCAACTCCTTGATAATGGCGCGGTAGCGGTTGATTTCGCGGTGCTGCAAAAAGTCGAGCATCCGGCGGCGCTTGCCCACCAGCTTCAGCAGACCCAGGCGGGTGCTGTGGTCCTTCTTGTTGAGCTTGAGGTGCTCGGTCAGGTGGTTGATGCGGTGGGTAAAAAGCCCGATTTGGGATTCAGCTGAGCCAGTGTCGGTGGCTACTTTTTGGAGGCTGTTAGTTTCGAAGATGGCCTGCTTGGCCTCGGTCGAGAGTTTCATCGGCAGATAGGGAGAACCCGTCTTGGATTAAAATGATAAGAAAAAACCTGCCCCACACCTTGGGGCGGGTGCAAAGGTACGATGTTACGCGCCCGTTTCCAAGCCCGTCGCCGCTTCAACTTTCTACGGGACTGGGCCACTTAGTTTTTCAGGCCGCCGGCCAGCCTTGGGGCGATGAGCGCCCGCAGGCGCGGGTAGCCTGGCAGCCGCTGGGCCAGCCGCCGCCAGAAGTCCAGCTCCAGCAAGCCCGAGTCATGGTACGCCTGGTAAAGAAAGAACGCGCCGAACGGCATCAAGATGAAGTTAGACAGCCACATACCCAGCCCGACCGGCAGCACAAACTCGCGCCCGAACTTCGAGCCGGTGGTGTCGAGCACGTAGAAAATGATGAAAAACAGAATCGACACGAGTATCGGCACGCCCAGCCCACCCTTTTTGATGATGGCCCCGAGCGGCGCGCCAATCAGAAACATGAGTAGCACGGCCGTGGACTGCGTGTACTTACGGTAGACTTCGATGCGAAATTCGGCCGAGTCACGCGCGACCTCGAAGAGCTGCTGAGAGGTGGCTTTGACGAACGATTCGGCGTTGCGGGCGCGGTTCAGGGCTTGTTCGAGCTGCATTTTGGTCGGCGGCGGGCCGAGGCGTGCGGCCGGAACTTGCAGCCGCGCCAGGCGGCGGTCCTTGGCCTGCCCGAGCGTGTCGAAACGCTGATACTGGTAGTAGCTGCCCAGGCGCGAAGGCAGCAGCGCCCGTTGGCGAGCCAGTGCTCGCTGGATGGAGTCGGCCCCGTGCAAGAGCTGCGGGATGTTGAGCATCAAGCGGTTGGTCTTGAACAGCTCTTCTTTCGTGCGGTTGATGTTGAACGACGAGAGCGAGAACGTGAGCACGTTGCGCTTGAAGCCCTGCCGAAAGAATGAGGCCCCGGCCCGGTCGCGCGCGTCGGGCTGCTCGATGTAGTTATGCCCCCGGAACAGCTCGAACACCAGGTACTGCCCGCCAAAGCGGGTGTACATGCGGCCCGAGTCGGCGAGCATCACCGTGGCGTTGCCCGTCTTTTGGGTGTGGTCGTAAATCATGACCCCCATCAGGATATCCTTTTCCGGCCCCAGCTTGCGCTCCACCCGGATGGTGTAGCCTGGGATGCCGCTGTAGAAAACCTTCTCCTTGATGTCGAGGGCCAGCTTTTTCTGGCGCACATCCCAAAGCAGGCTGAATGCCTTGAGGTTGGACTTGGGCACGATGCGCTCGTTGAACCAGAACGCGGTCAGGGTCAGTACCAGGCTCAACAGCCACACGGGGCGCAGAATCCGCGTCAGGGCTACGCCCGAGGCTTTGATGGCCGTCAGCTCGTGGTGCTCGCCGAGGTTGCCGTAGGTCATCAGCGACGACAAAAGCACGGCCAGCGGCAGCGAAATCGGCACGATGCTCACGCTGAAATAAAACAGCAGCTGCCCGAGCACCGCCCAGCCCAGGTCCTTGCCGATGATGTCATCGAGGTACTTGAGCAGCGTGTGCGTGAGCAGGATGAACTCGACCACCGCGAAGGTGAGTAGAAACGGCCCCGCGAACGCTTGAAGAATAAGCTTATCTAGTTTTTTCACGGGAGTGTGGCGCGAGCTTTAGCTCGCCGTCCGGCCAGCTTACAAAGTTCAGACGATAAAACCGGAAGCTTTGGTTGCATTAACCACGAGTTGAAGCTCGCGCCACATTTCTCACCCCCCGACCTGCTCGCGCAACTTCCCGACCAAACCCTCCCATAACTCCTGCATCTCCACCGGGTCGGGTTGGTCGGAATAATCGGTTACGCGCAAGAACACCTCATCGGTGATGCCCGACGATTCGAGGATAAAGTCCAGGTAGTTGGCGTCGGCGAGCGGGCGCTTCAGCTCGTCCAGAAATACGTAGCGAATGCTGCGTCCGGGGCGCTGACTGCTGATTTCAGCGTAGTGGCTCTGCTTGTCCCACACCATATCGAGGCGGTGGTCGGGGTCGAGGCGCACGTCGTCGCAAAACCACTGGGCGAGGCCGGACGCCGAGGCAATGTAAGGAAACAGGATTTTGGGCGAAGCATTTATCGAGAATTCCATCTCGAAGCGGCGCTTAACGCTGATTGCAGGCTCAGCCATGGTCTGACGAAGGGGGAAAACAGCCCGCCGCCAGCCTATGAAAGCGGCTCCGCGGGCAGGAAATCAAGTATTTTTTCGAGGCGACGCTTGCGGCCGGCCAAATGCACAGTACCTTTGCGCTCCCAAACCAGATACACCAACCCCGGCGGGGTAGCTCAGCTGGTTAGAGCACAGGATTCATAACCCTGAGGTCGGCGGTTCAAGCCCGCCTCCCGCTACGTTTTCAGAAAACCGCGTCGGCGCTGCCGGGGCGGTTTTTTTGCGTAGCGCGGGTCTCCGGCCCGCCGTTCATCCTAACTGAAAGCGGGTCAGCGACCCGCGCTACGCAAAAAACGCTTGCCTCCGGCACCGGGGGCAAGCGTTTTCAGGGGGTAGCGGAAACGGCCGGACTGTTCCCAATCCGGCCAGAACCTTACTTCACTTTCTCAACGATGCCCGCGAACGAGGCCGGATGGTTCAGCGCCAGGTCGGCGAGCACCTTGCGGTTCAGCTCAATGCCAGCTTTCTTCAGCCCGCCCATGAGCTGCGAGTACGAGAGGCCGTGCTCGCGCGCGCCGGCGTTGATGCGCTGAATCCAGAGGGCGCGAAACTCGCGCTTCTTAACCTTGCGGTCGCGGTAGGCATAGAGCAGACCTTTTTCGACGGCGTTTTTCGCCACGGTCCACACATTCTTGCGCCGGCCGTAGTAGCCTTTGGCCAGGCGCATTACTTTCTTGCGACGGTGGCGCGAGGCCACGTGATTTACACTTCTGGGCATAACCTGAATTGTTTTTGGCAGCCGGCGCGGAGTTGCTTGAGAAACTTAGTGTTTCAGCCGGAAGCCTGGTTTTGAATTAAAAGTTGGCAATTAAAAAATTAAAAATTATGAATCAGCTGGCTACGACAATCACTGATGAGCCAATTTTTAATTCATAATTTTTAATTTTTAATTCAAATGTTCAGCATCTGCTGCACGCGGTTCATGTCGGCCGAGCTGACGAGGCCGCTGTGGGTGAGGGCGCGCTTGCGCTTGGTGCTCTTCTTGGTCAGGATGTGCGACTTGAAGGCGTGCTTGCGCTTCACTTTGCCGGTGCCGGTCAGCTTGAAACGCTTCTTGGCACCCGACTTGGTTTTTACTTTGGGCATGGTTAGGGGTTGATTATTGATTGTTAGGTACTGATACCGACCGGATAAATTAACTTACTCAACCGGCGGCGGCAGCCATCAACAAACGGGGTGAGCTTATTCGGTGGGGGCCGTTTCTGGCTCCGGCACGGCTTCGGAAACCGGCTTGGCTTCTTTTTCTTTGGGCGCTTTGGCTTTGTCCTTGTCGGCAACGGCCGGGGCGGGCTTGGCGGCGGCTTTGGCCACTACGGCCGCTTTGGGGGCGAGGTAGAGAAACATGCGCTTGCCTTCGAGCTTGGGCAGCTGCTCCACTTTGGCCAGCTCCTCCAGGGCTTGGGCAAACTTGAGCAGCAGGATTTCGCCGCGCTCCTTGAAAACAATGCTCCGGCCCACGAAATGGACGTAGGCTTTGATTTTCGCGCCTTCTTTCAGGAATTCCTGGGCGTGCTTGAGCTTGAAGTCGAAATCGTGGTCGTCGGTGTTGGGGCCGAAGCGGATTTCCTTGAGCACCACTTTCGTCTGCTTGGCTTTCAGCTCGCGGGTTTTTTTCTTCTGCTCGTACTTGAATTTCGAGTAGTCGATGACCCGGCACACGGGTGGCGTGGCGGTGGGCGAAATCTCGACCAAATCCAGGTTCTGGTCCTGAGCAAACTTGCGGGCCTGCTCCAGGGTGTAGATGCCCTGCTCGATGTTTTCGCCGACGAGGCGAACCTCACGGGCGGTAATCTTCTGGTTGATTTTGAACGGCTCCTCCACTTGGCGGGGCACGTACCGGCGATTCGGAGTAGCTATGGCAGTAGCGGCTTAGTGGCTGATGAGGTAGTGCCCAACAGAATCAGGCATTCGGGGGGCAAATGTACGGCTTTGCAGCGGTAAATCAAAACGTAGGGCGGAGCCTTCACTCCGCCCTACCCCGCGAAAGGCGGAGCGAAAGCTTCGCCCTACGCCACGGCTTCGACCTGTACGCGGGCAATGAACTCGTCCACCGGCAGCGCGCCCAAATCGCCCTGCCCGTGGCGGCGCACGCCAACCAGGCCCGCCTCGGCTTCTTTCTCGCCCACGACCAGCAGATACGGGGTTTTGGCCAACTCCGCGTCGCGGATTTTACGGCCGATGCGCTCGTCGCGCGCATCGACGGAGCCGCGTAAGTCGGCGGCTTCGAGCTGGGCTTTTACCTGGTGGGCGTAGTCCACGAACTTGTCCGAGATGGGCAGCACGATGAACTGCTCGGGCGTGAGCCAGAGCGGGAATTCGCCCGCGCAGTGCTCGATGAGCACGGCCACGAAGCGCTCCAGTGAGCCGAACGGGGCGCGGTGAATCATGACCGGCGTGGCTTTTGAGTTGTCGGCAGCCGTGTATTCCAGCCCGAAGCGGATGGGCAGGTTATAATCGACCTGCACCGTGCCAAGCTGCCACTTGCGCCCCAGCCCGTCGCGCACCATGAAGTCGAGCTTGGGGCCGTAGAAAGCGGCTTCGCCGTATTCGGTGACCGTGGTCAGCCCTTTCTCGGCGGCGGCTTCCTGGATGGCGGCTTCGGCCAGCGCCCAGTTTTCGTCGGAGCCGATGTACTTGACTTTGTTGTCGGGGTCGCGCAGCGAAATCTGGGCGGTGAAATCGGTAAAGTCGAGCGCGCCGAGCACGTAAAGTACCAGGTCGATGACTTTCTTGAACTCGTCCTTCACCTGGTCGGGGCGGCAGAAGATGTGCGCGTCGTCCTGCGTGAAGCCGCGCACCCGCGTCAGGCCGTGCAGCTCGCCGCTCTGCTCGTAGCGATAGACGGTGCCGAACTCAGCCAGACGCACGGGCAGGTCGCGGTACGAGCGCGGCTCGGTTTTGTAGATTTCGCAGTGGTGGGGGCAGTTCATCGGCTTGAGGAAAAACTCCTCGCCGGGGTTGGGCGTGCGGATGGGCTGAAAGGAATCCGCGCCGTACTTCTCGTAGTGGCCGCTGGTCACGTACAACTCCTTGCTGCCGATGTGGGGCGTGACGACCGGCTGGTAGCCGGCTCTGATTTGCGCCCGGCGCAGAAACTGCTCCAGCCGCTCGCGCAGGGCCGTGCCTTTGGGCAGCCACAGCGGCAGGCCGGCCCCTACCCTTTCCGAGAACGCGAACAGCTTCAACTCCTTGCCCAGCTTGCGGTGGTCGCGCCGCTTGGCTTCTTCGAGCCGCTCGAGGTACTCGGTCAGCTCCTTTTGCTTCGGAAACGTGATGCCATAGATGCGGGTGAGCTGCTTGTTATTGGCATCACCGCGCCAGAACACGCCGCCCACGTTGGTGAGCTTGGCGGCTTTGATAAAACCCGTATCGGGGATGTGCGGCCCGCGGCAGAGGTCGGTGAAGTCGCCCTGGCTGTAAAACGTGATGGAGCCATCCGCCAGCCCGTCAATCAGCTCCAGCTTGTACGGGTCCTGCTTCTCGGTGAAATAGGCCAGCGCGTCGGCTTTTGACACTTCGCGGCGCTCGTAGCGGCTTCTGTGCTTCGCTAATTCGAGCATTTTAGCTTCGATGGCCGGGAAGTCGTCGCTGGAAATGGCGCGGCCCTCGCCCAAATCGACATCGTAATAAAAGCCGTTTTCGACGGCCGGACCAATGGCCAGCTTCACGCCCGGATATAGCGCTTCTAGGGCCTCAGCCAGCAAATGGGCCGACGAGTGCCAGTAGGTTTGCTTGCCGGCGGGGTCGTTCCAGGTCAGGATTTCGGCGCGCGCGTCCTCGGTGATGGGGCGGTGCAGGTCACGAATTTCGCCGTTGAGGCGGATGGCCAGCGCGTTGCGGGCCAGGCCCTCGGAGATGTGAGCGGCCAGCTCGTAGCCGGTCGCGCCCTCGGGCAGCTCGCGCACGGAGCCGTCGGGCAGGGTAATGTGCAGCATAAAACAATCAAACCGCTTGCGGGCCGTCCGTACTAAGGACCAGCCAGGCCGTTCGAGGGCGCAAGTTACGGCCGGGGCCGGGCGAGGCGCGGCGGTGAGCAGCGCCAAAGCCAGCCGTCTCACGCTCAGCGCGGGGGCAGCGACGGCAACAGGTCCACGGCTTGGGGCCGGGCCGGGCTGGAGTTGGGCACCGCCGGCCGCGGGTAGTAGCGCACGGGCGGCCGCAAGCTGTCGGGCAAACTGGCCCGCACCACTTCGGCCACCTTCCACACTTTATACGTCCAGTGCTGATTGCCGGGGTTTTCGAGCACCAGCATTCGGTATTGGCGCAGGGCTTCGGGCAGGCGGCGCTGGGCTTCCAGCGCCTCAGCGAGGATGGCGCGGGCCTGGGGCAGACGCGGGTTCTGACGCAGGGCGCGCCGCAAATGCGGAATCACGCTGGCCGGGCGCTGACCCCGCTGGGCGGCGGCCAGGGCCAGGCGGTAGTCGGCCCGGTACTGGCTCGTGTCCAGGGCCAGGGCGCGGCGGTAATAATAGCGCGCGCTGTCGAGGCGGCCTAGCAATTCGAGCTGGCGGCCGTAGTCGTAGTGCAGCGCCCCGCTGGCCGAGTCCAGGCGCAGGCCCTTGGCGGCGTAGGTAGCGGCTTCCTCGGGCACCCGATAGGCGTTGAGCAGCGCGGCAAGCTGGTGCAGAATCTCGGGCTGACGCGGCTCGCGGGCCAGGGCCGTCTGCAGGTAGCCCAGCGCCTGGGTCGTGTCCTGGACGGCGGCCAGGGCCAAGCCCTTGTAAAAAAGGGCGGCCGGCTGGTCGGGGTCGAGGCGCAGGGTGCGGTCGAGGCTGGCCAGCGCGGCCGGATACTGACGGGCGGCGAGGTAAGTTTCGCCTTCGAGCAAGGGCAAATCGGGGGCGTTGTAGCCGTTGTCGGCGGCGGCGCGAGCGGCGGCCAGCGCCTGGGTCAGCTGGCCGAGGGCGCGGTAGGCGCGGGCCTGCAAGAAATAGAGGTCGCCGTCCTCGTCGTCGAGCTTCAGCGCCTCGGCCACGTCGCGCAGCGCGGCGCTGGGCTGGCCGGCGGCCAGGCGCAGGCTGGCGCGGCGAGCCAGCAGCTCCGTGTTGTCGGGCTGCTGCCGGATGGCACCGTCGAGGGCCTCGGCCTGCACCTGGGGGCCGCTGCGCACGGTGGCCAGGTCCACGAGCGTATCGGGGCGCTCGTCGGGCGGAGCCGCACCCTGGCAACCGACGAGCCACAGCAACAGGACGAGGTAAAGGGGGCGCATTGTTTCTGGTTTCTGTTTTCAAACTTGAACGAGGCAAGGTAGCGTTGTTTCAGTTCTGTGAAACTCCGTCACCTTTGCGGAACTCTGCGTGAACTCATGTCCTGAAAACCAGAAACCAGAAACCTACCGTCGCCGCCGCGCATACCAGCGGGCGTGCTGGCGGTCGTCGCGGGCCTGGGCGCGGGCCAGCGGCTCCAGCAGTTGCTGGCAGAGGCGGTTCACGCTCAGGTCATCGGCCGTGATGGTGGGCAGCTTGATGGCCGCGCGCAGCAGCGCGATGGCCCGCTCGCGCTCGCCCTCGTACTTGTACATGCGGGCCAGGTCGTAGCAATACTGCGCCCGGGCGGGGTCGAGGGCGCGGGCTTTTTCCAGGGCTTCGAGGGCCGTTTTTACCGACGCGCCGGGCGGCGAGCCGCCCAGCACCACCTGCGAATAGCTTTTTTCGAGCACCGAATAATGCGCCACCCGGTAGTGCCAGCGCCCGTAAAGCTGCCAGGCCTCGGGCAAATCGGGCCGGCGCTCGGCAGCCAGGTACACGCACGAGCGCAGGTCCTTGAACAGGCGCAGCCGGTCGCGGGCGCTTTGCAGGCTGGCTTCGCTGAACAGGGCCAGCGCCAGGGCGTAGTTGCTCTCGCCGCCCTCCGGCTGCAAGGCCAGCGCTCGGGTGGCGTACTGCCGGGCGGCGATAAAGTAAGCGGCCTTGCGGCGCTCGTCGGCGTAGCGCGTGCCGATGCGTACGCTCAGCACGGCTCCGCGCCACAGGCTTTCGTAGTGCTGGGCATTGAGCGTCAGAATTTTCTGGTAGTCGGCCAGCGCCTCCGAATCCTTGAGCTGCTTTTCGCGCTCGTGGGCCTGGCTCAGCAGCGCCCGGATGGCGGGCGGGTCGGCAGCGAGTCCGTTGCCCGGCCGGGCCACTTCCCGCGCCCGCAACCCAGCCGGGGCCGACGCGGGCGCGGCCGTTGCCTGTTGCCCCCACGCGGGGGCGGCCGTGGCCAGCAGGCCGGCCAGGGTCAGGCAGCGCAGGGTCATGTCTGTTTCTTGTTTCTTGTTTCTTGTTTTTTGTTTCTTGTTTCTTGTTTCTTGTTTCTTGTTTTCAGGGCGTCGGTTCGCGCAGAGTTCCGCAAAGGGAGCAAAGTTTCCTAGAGTCAATGTAGCGCTACCTTGTTCGGGTCAAGTTTGAAACAAGAAACAAAAAACAAAAAACTCACAACCCTAACCCCAATTGCGACTTCGGCCGCCGCAGCAGCGCTTGCGACTGCGCCACCTCCTCGGCCGTCACGTCCACTGGGCCAGAGAGTTCGGCAGCCGCGGCAGCGGGGTTTTCGTCGGTCTTCGCCGCTCCCGGCGCGGCGCGGCGCTTGGCTTCGCGGCGCACTGGCGCGGGGCCTTCGTCGGTGAGCAGGCTCAGGGCGTGGATTTTGTAGTAGTTGAGTTTGTTGCCCATCGCTTTCCAGCCCTTGACTTCGATAAACTGGTCGAGGCGCAGGCGCTCGGTTTCGCGGTCGGCTTTCTTGTCGCGCTGCCATTTCACCTCGATTTCCGGCTCGGCAAACGCCGTAGCGGCCAGCAGCTTCGAGCCTTTGGCTTCGGCAATGAAGAGGAAGCGCTTGTCGAGGGTGCTGGTTTCGACGCGGAACCGCTTGACGTAGTGCGTCTTGGTGTCGCCCTCCACGTATACGGCCGAGAGCACCGTATCGGCTTCGAGCTTGCGCAGCAGTATCAAATTCGGCACGTCGAAGTGCGTGGTCAGGACGGGGGCCACGACCTCATACGAGCCATCCCGATGGACGAGCAGCAGCGCGTCGTCGGTGTCGAACGTGCCCAGGTAGCGGCCGTGGCCGGCGTGGTTGAGGCGGCCCACCACACTGTCGAAAAACACTTCGCGGCCGCCCAGCGTCGAGTCGCCGACCGCTTTCTGGACGATTTTCTTGATGGGCTGCTTCGTTACGATGTTGCCCATCGAGCCTTTGCCCTTGATGGCCAGCTCGGCAAAGTCGAAGTCGAACTGCTTGACCCGCGCCACGGCTTTCTCGCTGAGCTGCACGCTCACCAGCTCGCTCTCCGAGTTTGGGTTGGCCGTCAGATACAGCACCTTGGTACCCTTCGTGCCCTTGGTCAAATCATACACCTTGTCGCGCGTGATGCCCGACACGAGGAAGCGCTTGGCGAAGCTGATGCCGCTGGCCCCATCCACGTAGACCAGGTTATAGACCAGCCGGTCGTCGTTTTTATTGTACACCCCGACGTGCAGCAGGTCCTTGCCGACGAAGGTTTTCTCGGCGATGCGGCTCACCACGAACGTGCCGTCGCGGCGCAAGGCAATGATGTCGTCCAGGTTCGAGCAGTCGGCCACGTACTTCACTAGGTCTTCCTTGTCCTTGTCTTTTTTGAGGCCGTAGCCCACGAAGCCGTCCGCGTAATTGACGTAGAGCTTCTGGTTGGCGACGGCCACTTTCTGGGCCGTCACCACGTCGAAGGTGCGCAGCTGCGTCTTGCGCTCGCGGCCCGCGCCGTACTTCTTCAGCAGGCCCTCGAAATAGGCGATGGCGTAGCGCGTGAGGTTGGCCAGGTGGTCGGCCACCTCGGCCAGCTCGGCGTCGAGGCGCTGCAAATATTCCTCGGCCTTGAAGCCGTCGAACTTGGAGATGCGCTTGATGCGGATTTCGGTGAGCCGGGCCAGGTCATCCTCGCTCACGGGCCGCCGAATGACGAGGCGCACGTCGTTGAGCTTCAGGCGCTCGCCTTCCACGCGCACGAACTTCTTCAGCCCCGCGTCAATCGTGGCCAGGATGTCCTCCATCGTCTCGCATTCCTCGATTTTGCGGTAGATGCGCTGCTCGATAAATATTTTCTCCAGCGAGGCGGCGTGCCACCGCTCTTCCAGCTCGCGCTGGCGGATTTGCAGCTCCCGCTCCAGCAGGCGCACCGTTTTGCCGGTGCTCAGGCGCAGCATTTCCTCCACGCTCACGAAGCGCGGCCGGTCGTCGATGATGACGCAGGTGTTGGGCGAAATCGAAATCTCGCAGTCCGTGAAGGCATAGAGCGCGTCGATGGTCAGGTCGGGCGAGATGCCGGGCGGCAACTGCACCTGGATTTCGACGGCGGCGGCGGTGTTGTCCACCACCTTCTTTATCTTGATTTTATTCGCCTCCGATGCCTTAACGATGCTCTCCATGAGGGCCGTCGTGGTCGTGCCGTAGGGGATGTCGCGGATGACGAGCTGGGTTTTATCGACCTTCTCGATGGTGGCCCGCAGCCGAATCCGGCCCCCGCGCTGCCCCTGCTGGTAGTTGCCCACGTCGGCCAGCCCGCCCGTGGGAAAGTCCGGGAACAGCTCAAAGTCGCGGCCCCGGAGCACGGCCACGCTCGCCTGGCACAGCTCGCGGAAGTTGTGGGGCATAATCTTGGTGCTCAGCCCCACGGCGATGCCCTCCACGCCCTGGGCCAGCAGCAGCGGAAACTTCACGGGCAGCGTCGTCGGCTCGCGCTTGCGCCCGTCGTAGCTCATCTGCCACTCCGTGATGTCGGGGTTGAACACGACATCGAGCGCGAACTTGCTGAGCCGGGCCTCGATGTAGCGCGGGGCCGCCGCCGCGTCGCCGGTGCGCACGTCGCCCCAGTTGCCCTGCGTCTCAATCAGCAAATCTTTCTGGCCCAGGTTAACCATCGCGTCGCCGATGCTCGCGTCGCCGTGCGGGTGGTACTGCATGGTCTGCCCAATCACGTTGGCCACTTTGTTGAAACGGCCGTCGTCCATCTCCTTCATCGCGTGCAGAATGCGCCGCTGCACGGGCTTCAACCCGTCCTCGACCGCCGGCACGGCCCGCTCCAGAATCACGTAGGAGGCGTAGTCCAGAAACCAGTTCTGGTACATGCCGCGCACCGAGTTCAGGTCGTGCACCATCTCGCCGGGGGCGAATTTGGCTTCCTCCTCGTCGGCGAGCGGTGCCGGGTCCAGAGCCGCGTCAGGGTCGGTTTCGTCAGCGGGGTCGAGCGCATCATCCGCGTCGCTAAATTCCGAGTCGGGGTCCGTTTCATCAGCGGCAGTCAAGTCGTACGCCACGTCGGCGGACTCATCGGACTCGGAAGTCGCGAGCGCGTCAGGGTCGGTGCCGCGCAGGTCGAAGTCGAGCGTGTCGCCGGGTTGCAGAAAGTCAGAGTCCGACGAGTCGGAAGTGGGAGCGTCGAAAAGAGCCACGAAGGGTGCGCGTAAAGTGCGAGCCGTGCGGCCCGCCGTCAAAAGTACCGTAAAAATGGGGCCGCACGGCCCGCTTTGCAAACCTGGTCGGGGCCGAAAGGTTCCCATTAAAATTAGCCAGCGCAAGGTACGACTTACTAATCAAAGTGGCATGTAATATGAGACACTGAAAAAGCCGCTTCGACTTCTCGAAGCGGCTTTTCTCAGGCAAACACAGCCCAGCTAGTTATCTGCTCTCACCGAATGGCCCGCGCTTGCTCGGCCCAGCGGGCACTATCAGCTTGAAACTTTACTTGGCGCTGTTTCATGTCCGCTGCTTCCTGCTCTAACGTGGGCGGGTCCTCGTAATAGCGGCTGATGAAATGCACGCTCGGTACCCAATTCGGCTGGCCCTTGCGCCACGCCTGAAACGCCTCTTCCGCCTTCAGGCGCAAGTCCTGGGTGTAGGCGTAGTTCTGAGTGGCATTCTGGCTGCGCTCCCGCTCCGCCACCGCCGCCCGGATGGGACCGAGTAAGCGGCGGCCCTCGGGTGTGGTTTCCCACTGCCGACGCTGGGCGTTTTCTACGCGCTCCTGAGCCGTATGCGCCACGGCGGGGCTGATGACGGGAAAACGAATTCCTTTGGCTTCGAGCAAATGTTTGGTTTTGACTACCCAGGGGTAAATTGCATCCGCTGGCTTGGCATCAAAGCCGTTTTCCTGTACGCTAAGTGCTAAGGTGAGACCTAACTTATTTTGCCAATGCACATCCGCGCCGTGTTCGATTAAGTAGGCTACCTGCTCAAACTTCTTGTCGTCAGCTAACTGCATGACTACTGACTCGTCATACCCCCCCATCAGGCCGCCATTGTCTGCTACGCTCGGATTGGCCCCGCGTTCTACCAACAAACGCATATTATCAAAACGCTGTCCGTTTATAGTGTGAGAGAGCGCACTCCGAGTACCAAACTTCGAATTAGGGTCGCCCCCATGATTTAGTAACACACGGAGTATATCCACGTTGTCTCCTCCAGCCACCAAGCCAACGGATTGTACCAGGGTTCCGCGACGACCCAACTCGGTCTGTAAGTTAGGGTCGGCTCCGTGAGTCAGTAGCACCTCCACGGCTTTGATGCTACGATTGCTGATGGCCAACAGCAGCAAGCTCATTCCTTGCTCACCTACGGCGTTGGGGCTGACATGAGTAATTTGCAGCGCCTTGACCACGCCCTCAGCATCGTCGTGTTGGCAAGCCTGGGCCACAGGCAGGGCGGGGTTGTCCGCAAAATATCGCTCGGCGGGAACGGGTTGGTACATTTTGGTTTGCCCTTGACAGGCGGTAAAGAGCAGGGAGAGTAAGAATCCAGCTAACAGACGGAAGATTTGCCTGCCAGGCGATAGGTGAACGAGGTTGCCCATCGCACTTAGGATTTAGTCAAATAAGAGGTCAGCGTGGCCGCGTCGGCAGTTTTCTGCTCCTCCATGACGTGAACTAGCGGCCCCACCGAGTGCCCGCCCATGTCGGCCCCTTTGGGTTTAAGGCTACCGGACGGAATCAGGTGCCGGTTGCCGATGACTTATTTTTCCAAGCCGAACCGAACCGAAACCGTCATCAGGCTCATAACCGCTTTTCCCTGAGCCTGAGCTGGTTGCCAACGGGGCATGGTCAGCACCCGCTGCCGGGCCAGGGGCGTACAGCCGGGCCACATTTGGTCCAGGCTTTTCCGTAGCCGGGCATCTTTTATCTGACCGTCTGCCCCGATGAGTACGGTAAAAATGACAGTTCCAAACCCGTCGATATTACCTGGCCAGGGACCCGCCACGCGCAGATAATTGGCCAGCGCGCCCGGAGAGTTACCAAAACGAGCCGGCTGGCTAGTGCGCAACGGCAAAGGGATTTGCTGGTTAGCCGTGTCCACGTAAACCCGGCTTATTAACTGTTTTTTTTCATTATAGCAGCGTATTTCCAGTGGGCGGCCTTGGTGGTCAAAGGTGGTCATGCACGTTTTATCTCGGCGTAATGCTCCTCCAATACGCCCGTGGTCGCTGTCCGTTTTCCACGCAGCTGTTGAGGCAGCGCTACTTAGGAGCACGAAGGTCAAAATTGCGTTCCGCTTCATCGACACGTTGGCTCATTTCCGCCGCGCTGTTGTGCTGGCAGGCCAGCGCGGCCAATCGGGCAGGACCAGTGAAGTAGAATTTAGCGGCGTTCGTCTCGTGCTCGCGCGTACTGTATAAATCCAGCACCGGGCGGCTTAATAGTAGTCCGGCCAGCGCGAGCGACAACAGCGCCGCCGCCCAAACCCACCGCCGCGAGGGCCGAGGCCGGGTAACTATCGAGGCAGGTTTCATAGCCATTCAAATGAAGCTTACCACAGCCTCGGCAAGTTTCACCGATTAGGTCATTAGTGCAGAGCCTTTGCCTGCTCGGCCCAGCGGACGCTGTCGGCTTGAAACTTAGCTTGACGCTGTTTCATGTCCGCTTCTTCTTCTGCCAACGAAGGCGCGTCTTCGTAGTAGTTGCTGACGAAGTTCACGCTGGGCACCCAATTTGGCTGGCTCTTGCGCCACGCCTGAAACGCTTCCTCCGCCTTCAGGCGTAGGTCCTGCGAGTAGGCGTAATTTTGAGTGGTATTCTGGCTCCGCGCCCGTTCCTGCTCCGCTGCTCGGATGGGGCCAAGCAAGCGGCGTCCTTCGGCCGTAGCTTCCCACTGCCGGCGCTGGGCGTTCTCCACCCGCTCCTGGGCCGTATGCGCTACGGCGGGGCTGACAACGGGAAACCGAATTCCTTTGGCTTCGAGCAGGTGCTTGGCCTTCACAACATCCTGATAGCGAGAGTAGCTCGGCGGGTATTCAAAACCCTCCTCCTGCAAACGAAATCCAAGCGTATAGCCAAGACTCGTTGGTTTGTAAATGTCAGCTCCCCGTTCAATCAGATACACTACCTGGTCAAAATTACGCATTCCGGCCAGATACACTACCAATGGATAACCTTCCTTATTGACTCCATTTATATCAGCTCCGTGGTCGAGTAGCAAACGCATCTGGTCGAACCGCTCATGGTCGGCAGCCCCGAAAACCGCCGGGGTACCTCCAAAGCGGGAGTTGGGGTCGCCGCCGTGGTCGAGCAGGATGGTCAGTAGCTCCGTGTCGTCGCCCCCGGCCGCCATTGCCACGGGCTGCACCGGCACGGCCGCCGCGCTAAGCCTGGTTTGCAAATTAGGGTCGGCTCCCTGCGTGAGCAGCAGCCGCATCGCTTGCTTACTGCGATTGCGCAGGGCCAGCATCAGCAGGCTCATGCCCTTTTCGCCCACTTCGTTGGGGCTGACGTGGGTAGCAGCCAACGCCTGGCGAAGCGCGGCCGGGTCATCGTGCTGACAGGCCAGGGCAACGGTCAGGGCGGGACTGTCTGTAAAATACCGTTCAGCGGAAACAGGCTGATACATCTTATTCTGGCCGTGGCAGGCACAAAGCCCCCCCAGCCCTACAACGAAGCCCGCATACTTCAGCCAGGAGCAGTGACGAACAAGCATGGCAGTACGAGAGCTAAGCGAACTACATTTAGTGCAGGGCCTTTGTCTGCTCGGCCCAGCGGACGCTGTCGGCCCGCAACTCTAACTGAAATTTTGCTTGTTCGGCTTCCTCGCGCGCCAGTGGGGGCGGGTCGGCGTAGTAGCGACTAATATAGTTTACGCTCGGTACCCAATTAGGCTGGCTTTTGCGCCAGGTCTGGAATGCCTCTTCCGCCTTCAAGCGTAAATCTTGCGAGTGAGCGTAATTCTGAGTGGCGTTCTGGCTGCGTTCCCGTTCTTGCTCCGCTGCCCGGATGGGGCTAAGCCAGCGGCGGCCTTCCGCCGTAGCCTCCCACTGCCGGCGCTGGGTGTTCTCCACCCGCTCCTGGGCATAGCGCGCAACGAGGGGGCTGGCAACCGGAAAATGAATACCTCTAGCTTCTAGTAGGTGCTTGGTTTTAATAACCCACGGGTAGATTGGGTCCTCTGGCTTGTAATCGAAGCCCTCTTCCTGTACGGTGAAAGCGAGGGTATAGCCCATCGCATCATGCCAATTGACATCTACTCCTAGCTCGATAAAATAGGCTACCTGCTCAAATTTTTTGTTTTTGGCCAGACGTATGACCAGTGACTCATTCGGCAAACCAAGTATCCCACCATTATCTGTTGCGTTGATGTTAGCTCCACGGTCAAGCAGTAAACGCATATTGTCATAGCGCTCCCCATCTATTGCGCAAGAAAGCGCACCTTGACTACCAAACCGAGAATTAGGGTCCCCTTTATGGTCGAGTAACAGACGTAGCATTTCAATATCATCCCCCCCGGCAGCTAATCCGACGGATTGCGTGAGAACTTGCGCACGTCCTAATTTAGTAATTAAGTTAGGGTCCGCTCCGTGTGTAAGTAGTGACTCTACCGCTTTTTTGCTGCGGTTACTCATGGCTAACAAGAGCAGGCTCATGCCCTGTTCGCCCTCTGTATTGGGACTAACGCGCGTAGTTTGCAAAGCTTGTACAATACCTTCTGCGTCATCGTGCTGACAGGCCAAGGCTACGGGCAAGGCAGCATTATTGGCAAAATAGCGCTCGGCGGGAACGGGCTGATACATCTTATTTTGGCCGTGACAGGTGGTAAACAGGAAAGAGAGTAAGAGTCCCGCTAAAAAGCGGAGGATTTGCCCGATGGGCGGCAACCAGACAAGATAATGCATACTGTTCAGGGCTTAGCCAAGTACTCGGTCAATGTGGCCGCATCCGCCGTTTTCTGCCCCTCTATAACCTTTACCATCGGCCCCACCGAGTGCCCGCCTATATCGGCTCCCTTGGGGTGGCCCGTTGAGTTGGAGAGAATCAGGTGCCGGTTGCCGATGGCATGCGGGAGCGAGTACGGGTTCAGCAGAATGGGGTCCAGTGGATTGGGCAGCGGTGGCAGGCCGGGCACGTTGCGCAGGGGTATGTCCGTTACCACTTTCAAGCCCTGCTTCACCAGCTTGGCGCGGTCCTGATAGTAACTGAGCGGGTCGTTGTCGGCGTAGAAGGCTTCGATGTTCTGAGCGCGCTCCGCGGCCAGTGTCGGGGAAATACCGGCTCGCGCGATGGTATTGACGTGTAACCCACCTGAGTTGAAAGTGTACGCCTTGTTACCAGATATAAGACTGCTTAAAGAGGCTTGAGCACCGCCCAATGAGTGCCCGGCAGCAGTAAAAGGAGTTTTACCCAACAATAATTTTGTTGCGTCTGTAATCTTCTTTACCTGCTGGAATGCTTCAGTATCAAGTCCTATACCCTGCATTCCGTCAGTCGAAGCATCCCTCTTCAACTCACCCATAAATCTAGGGTCAGCATCGGTGCCGCGAAAGGCTAGCACGTACTGCGGCTGTCCAGTGAAGGTGCTTTCGTAGAGCACAGCCATAAACCCACTGTCATTACCTTTAAACACTTCTTTTATCTTCCAGCCTTCGGTTGGGTTATTGAGGAGATACGTGCCGTCGGGAGTGTGGTCCAGGTAGTGGATGGGGTTAAGCTTGCCATTGGAGTCTTTGAGCACGTCCACGAAGTAGGTGTCGTCCGAAAGCTTGGCGTGCTCCACGCCCATATTATTGAGCGAGAGGCGTTCGTGGGCGGCAAGGGCAGGACTGAGGTCCTTGAACACGGGCAATGGGAGCTGCGGAACGGGGGTGCCAGCCTCGGTAGGCATCACGAGCGAAGGGCGCGGCAGGGCGGCTATCCGCGCGTTCATTTCGCCCTTGAGCTTGGCATCGGAATCCGCCAAAAGCTTCGTTCTGGCCGCGTAGCGTTGCTTCTTGTTTTCGAGCGAAACCGCCGCCGCCGCCGCTTCGGTTGCGGGCATGGGCACGCCGTGGTCGCGGGCAGCGGGCATAATGAACGCCCCCGGCCCGCCCTTTTGCCAGGTCCAGCCCGTGGGGTCCGAGAGCTGCAAGAATGCCCGATGCGAGCCGTCGTGCGTGTCGCCCGCCTCGAATCACTCTTCTTACCCAATGCAGTAGGCCGCGGCCATGCTCACCGTTTCCAGCGTCTGCCCACCAGCGGCATCCAACACGACGATGTCGGCGGCCAAGCGCTTAAATGGCGTGAAGGCCCAATTCTCTAAAAAGTTGTGCTCCGGCACGTCGCAGGTCAGAAACACGAAATGGTTGCGCACCTTTTCCACCACGCGGCCCCGCTCGTCGGTAGCCTGGGAGGTTTCGTAACGAAACGAATGCAGCGGGAATGTCAAGCCGCCCACGCGCAGCTCAGCGGAAAAAGAAGCCATAAAAGGATAAGTAGGGCAGCAGCTCCATCCAGAGCCCGCTGTAAAGCTAAAGACTAAAATGACTTAACTTAACGTCTGCCTCCCGTCCCTACCGCGCCGCCGCCTTGCGCAACCGGTCGTTGAGCGCCGCGCCCAGCCCGTCGTCGGGCATTCTTTCCGCCAGCAGCAGCCCCAGCCCGAGCTGGTCGAGCTGATGCAGGGCGGCGTACAGCCCGTGCGCCGCTTCGGCCAAATCGCCCCGGCCGGGGCTGAGCACCACTTGCCGGGCCGGCGACAGGCCCGGCAGCGGCTCGCGCAGCACGATGGCCCCGGTCGTGGCCGGGTCGAAAGCGGGCACGTCTCGCAGGCCCGGCCCGAACAAGCGCAATGGTGTGCGCGGCGCATAGTGGAACGGCAGCAAGCCGGGGCTGCTGGCCGGCGCGGCGGTTTCCTGCGCGGTGCGCAGCCGGGTGGCGGGCACCACGGCTTGCAACGCTTCCAGCGTAAGTACGCCCGGCCGATAAACCACCGGCTCACCGTCGGCCCCAAAACCCACCACGGTGCTTTCGATGCCCGCCGCGCACGGCCCGCCGTCGAGCACGTACGGAATACGCCCGCCAAGCTGGCTCACCACGTGCGCGGCCGTCGTGGGCGAGATGTAGCCGAACGGGTTGGCCGAGGGCGCAGCCAGCGGAAAGTCGAGCCGGGCGAGCAGCTCCCGCGTAAGCGGATGCGCCGGCAGGCGCACGGCCACGTCGCGCAAGCCGGCCGTAACGAGGTCGGGCACCCGGGCCGGGTCGCGCGGCAGCAGCAGTGTCAGCGGGCCAGGACTGAAGCGGGCCAGCAGCGTTTCGGCGGCGGCCGGAATGCTCAGCACGTACCTCCGCAAGTCATCCAGGTAGCTGAAGTGCAGAATGAGCGGGTTGTGCAGGGGCCGGTTTTTGACGGCGAAAATCTGCCGCAGCGTGGTTTCGCGGGTGCCGTCGCCGGCCAACCCATAGACGGTTTCGGTCGGAATGGCGACCAGCTGACCCACTCGCAGCAGGGCGGCGGCGTAGTTGAGGTCGGGGCCGGTGGTGGTTTGCATGGGCGCAAGTTCGACGTTGTTTCTTGTTTGCGGGGCGCGCCGCGAAGCACGGGCGACGCGGGCGGGCGGCTTTTCGCCGCCCGCCCGCTTGGCGTTGTTCAGCGCGCGTGAAGGGCTACGTAACAACGCCCCTT
>JANXNW010000340.1 GCA_025353905.1 Hymenobacter sp. | reverse complement strand
GCAGAAGCGCTGGCAGATGCAAAAAGCCGAGTTTGGCAACAGCCTTGTGATGGAAAATATTGCCACCGACGAAGACGTGCGCCAGGGCCTGAAAGCGTACATCGCCAAAATGCTCAACTTCGGCGTAGGGGGCCACGAAATCTACTTCATCGTTAGCTCCGGAGCCATGAAGGCGGCCATTACGTCGCGCATTATCAAGCAGCTGAAGGGCCTGGGCTACGTCGTGAACACGGTAACCCCCGAGCGCGAAGGCAGCTACTCGCTGCGCGCCATTCTGCCGGCCACTTACAACGAGCAGGCGTTTGTGGTGGACATCGGCTCGGCCAACACTAAAATTGCGTGGCTGGTAAAAGGCAAACCTGCCGCCCTCGAAACCTACGGGGCCAAGTATTACGAGGCCGGTACCACCGACGCCATGGTGGCCAGTGCGGTCAAGGATAAGGTCCAAAAAGTACCTCAGAGCTTGCGTAAGACCTGCTTTGTACTTGGCGGTGTGCCCTACGAGCTGGCCAAACGGGTGCGCAAGGGCAAGGAGCGCTACACTGTGCTTGATACCCCCGCCACCTACGCCAGTCCCGAAGCCAAGCTCAAGGCCGGGCTGAACATCTATCAGGCCCTGACCGAAGCCACCGGCTGCCAACAGTTCATCTTCGACTGGGACGCTAATTTCAGCATCGGCTACCTGCTGTCGCTGCCCTAACGCACTTTATCAGGCCCAACGACGCCGGGCGGATGCCGTGAAGCAATGCTTCGCGGCACCCGCCCGGCGTCGTTGTATGGCGTACGAAAGTGGCAGCGCAACTGAAAACCCAGTCGTAAAAGCTCAGCTGTCATAAAACCCAGCCAGCGCCGCGCCCGCCCGGCGCACGTCCTCGAACGAGTTGTAGAGCGGCACCGGGGCCAGCCGAATCACGTTCGGCTCGCGCCAGTCGCCGACGATGCCGGCCGCGGCCAGGTGCTCGAACAAGGCCCGGCCGCGCTGATGCACCAGCAGCGAAAGCTGGCAGCCGCGCTGGGTCGGGTCGGCGGGCGTAATGATTTCCAATTCCGACGTAGGCCGGCCGAGCTGCCGAATGAGAAACTCCAGGTAGCCGGTGAGCTGCTCGCTTTTGGCGCGCAACGGCAGCAGGCCGCCGGCCGCCTCCAACACGTCAAGGCTGGCGCGGTGCACGGCCATGGGCAGCACCTGCCCGCACGAGAGCTGCCAGCCCGCCGCGCCCGGCGTGGGCCGGAAGCCTTTTTTCATTTCGAAGCGGGCGGCCGGGTCGTGGCCCCACCAGCCGGCCAGGCGCAGCAAGTCTGGCCGCTTATGGAAGCGCTCATGAATAAATACCCCCGACGTGCCGCCCGGCCCCGAGTTGAGGTATTTATAAGTGCACCAGCAGGCGTAGTCCACGCCCCACTCGTGCAGGCTGAGCGGCACGTTGCCGGCGGCGTGGGCCAGGTCGAAACCCACCGTGGCCCCCACCGCGTGGCCGGCGCGGGTGATGGCGGCCATGTCGTATACCTGCCCGGTGTAGTAGTTCAGCCCCCCAAAAATGACGGTCGCCAGCGAGGCGCCCAGCTCCGCGATTTTGGCCTCGATGTCTTCGGTGCGCAGCGTGTGCTCGCCCGGCCGGGGCAGCATTTCCACGATGGCCTCGGCCGGGTCAAGGCCGTGCAGGCGGGCCTGGCTTTCGAGCGCGTACTGGTCCGATGGAAACGCGCCGCCTTCCATCAGCACCTTGTAGCGGGTGGCCGTGGGCTGGTAGAACGAGACCAGCAGCAAGTGCAGGTTCACGGTCAGCGTGTTCATTATCACCACTTCGGCCGCGTGCGCGCCCACCACGCGGGCAGCCGGCGCGGCCAGCTCATCCTGGTAGGTGGTCCAGGGCCGCTCGCCCCGGAAGTGGCCTTCCACGCCCTTCGTTTCCCAGGCCACGAACTCGGCCTCAACGGCCGCCCGCGCCCCGCGCGGCAGCAGCCCCAGCGAGTTGCCGCAAAAGTAAGCCACCGGCCGCCCGTCGGGCCCCAGCGGCACGTGAAACTCGGCCCGAAAGCGGGCCAGCGGGTCGGCCGCGTCCTGGGCGGCGGCGAAGGCGGACGAAGCGTCGTAGGTCATGAGTAGTTTTTAGTTTGTGGTTTACGATTATTGGCTTTCAGGATGGTAAACAACCATCAACCAAAAACCATCAACCAAAAACCAACCAACGGTTACATTTTCTCAAACACCACGGCCGCGCCCTGGCCCACACCCACGCACATCGTGGCCAAGCCGTAGCGCACGCCCTCGCGGCGCTGCATCTCGTGGACGAGCGTGGCCACGATGCGCGCGCCGCTGCTGCCCAACGGATGGCCCAGCGCGATGGAGCCACCGTTCACGTTCACCCGCGCCACGTCGAGGCCCAGCTCCCGAATCACGGCCAGGCTCTGCGAGGCGAAGGCTTCGTTCAGCTCAATCAAATCCAGGTCGGCTAGGGTGAGGCCGGCGCGCTCCAGCACCTTGCGCGTGGCCGGCACCGGTCCCATGCCCATGATGGCGGGGTCGACGCCGGCCACGGCCGAGGCCACGACCCGCGCCAGCGGCTTGAGGTTGTACTTAGTCAGGGCCGCCTCGCTTACCAGCAGCACGGCCGCCGCCCCGTCGTTGATGCCGGCCGAGTTGCCGGCCGTCACGGTGCCGCCTTCGGGTTGGAAAGCGGGTTTGAGCGAAGCCAGCTTTTCCAGGGTCGAAACGCGGGGCTGCTCGTCCGTGTCGAACAGCGCCGTGTCGCCCTTCGGCTGGGGCAAAAACACGGGCACCAGCTCCTTGCGAAAGCGGCCCTTTTCGGCCGCGCGGTGGTACTTGCGCTGGCTTTCGAAAGCAAACGCGTCCTGGTCCTCGCGGCTGATACCGTACTTTTTGGCCACGTTCTCGGCCGTTTGGCCCATCGAGTAGGGGTAGTATTCTTTGGCCAGGCGCGGGTTCACGAAGCGCCAGCCGAGCGTGGTGTCGTGGGCGGTGAAATCGCGGGCGTAGGCCGTTTCCGACTTGGCCATCGCGAACGGGGCACGGGTCATGCTTTCGGCCCCGCCAGCCAGGTACACGTCACCCTCCCCCACCTTGATGGCGCGGGCCGCGTCGATAATGCTTTGTAAGCCGCTGGCGCAGAGCCGGTTCACGGTGCAGCCGGGTACTGTGACGGGCAGCCCGGCCAGCAGCGCCGCCATGCGGGCCACGTTGCGGTTGTCTTCGCCGGCCTGGTTGGCAGCCCCCATTATGACGTCTTCGACGGCGTTTTTGTCGAGGCTCGGGTTGCGGCGCAGCAGCTGCCGCAGCACTTCGGCGGCGAGGTCGTCGGGGCGGACGGAGCTGAGCGCGCCGCCAAATTTTCCAATCGGGGTGCGCACGGCATCCACGATATACGCATTGGGCATTCCGGTCTGTATCGTTGGGGCGGGGTACGACCCGGTAGGGCTGATTCCGCCGGTTGAGGGCTAATTTTGACCCGGCCCGGCCCCATGCTGGTAGCAGTATCAACGCAAGGGCGGGGCTCTTTATTCAGGCCCACAAAGATGATACAAAGAATTCAAAGCGTTTTCCTGTTCTTGCTGGCCCTGTGCATGGCGAGCGTACTGGCCCTGCCGCTCTGGCACAAGCTCGACCCGCTTACCCAACACGAGCTGACGCTGACCGCTTTTGGCTACCAGGCCCGGGGCCTCGTCTCGCCACCCGGCCCGGTCTGGGTTATCGGCCTGCTGGCCGGGGCCGCGGCGCTGGTGGCGCTGACCGAGATTTTCCAGTTCCGCAATCGCCCCCGCCAGCTCCAGCTCGGCGCGCTGAACCTGCTGCTGCTTGTCGCCACGTTTGGGGCGGCGTTCTACTTCGCCGGCCGGGGCGAAGTCAATCTCAACATCAAGCTCGAAGGCCAGTACCAGCCCGCCTTTTATTTGCCGACGCTGGCCATGCTGCTCAACCTGCTTGCCAACCGCTTCATCCGCCGCGACGAGCAGCTCGTGCGCTCCGCCGACCGCCTGCGGTAGATGGTGAATGAGTGATTGGGTGAATGAGTGATTGAGTGACGTAACAACAACACTCATTCACTCATTCACTCATTCACCGCTTCACCGCGTCAGCCCCAGCTCCTTGAGCACGGCATTGGCATCGGTCGAAAAGGTGAATGCCTCGCACACGCGATAGAAATTCTGCGGGTCGGCCAGGTGCGGGTAGCCGAAGCGGGCTACCTCCTTTTGGGAATCTGAGAAGCTCATGGTTTTGAGCATGGCGGCCAGCTCCGACGAGCGCAGGTAGCTGTTGCTCAGGGCCTGACGCAGCAGCAGCAGGCGCCGGTCGTCGAACGGGCAGCGGCGCAGGGCTTCCGTCAGGTCGTCCGCGTCCTGGGGACTAAGCGGCCGCAGGTAGCCCGCGCCGGGCGCGGCCGGATAAGCCGGTCCGGCGGGTCCACTGACAATTGGGGGGTAAGGGGGGTTTGCGCCGCCGCTGCCGCCGGGTGCGGGGTATTCGCCGCCATCAGCGTAGGTGTTGCCCTGCCCCTCGTAGCCGTAGCCGGGCAGCGCGGCCGTGCCCACCTGCCGCAGCTGCCAGCCGGAGCCGGGCCGCTCGGTCAGCACAAAGCTCGTTTCCAGGCCCTCTTCCAACCACACGGCGGCCCGCACCCGCACCGGGCGGCGGCCGACCGGTCCGGCATCAAGGCCCAGCTCTACCAAATGGCGGCCAGGGGCGAGGTTATCGAGCCGTACTTGCGGGGCCAGGCCCGGCGCCGTCCGTCCATCGAGCGTCAGGCGAAACGGCAGCCCGCGCTCGGCGCTGAAGCTGACGACGGTGAGCGGGCCGTTGGCGTAGCTGCTGAGCGCCGTGGCCAGGGCCAGCGCAGCGGTGAGCAGCACGGAGTAAAGCAGTTTCATGGCGGAGAACAAAAAATGCCCGGTGAGTGGCCACCGGGCATTTTTCGCCAAGCCAAAAGCTGTGCCAATATTCAATGAGCAATTATCAATGAGCAATTCAGCTTTGACCATGCTGAGTCTGTTCTGAATTGCTCATTGCTCATTGTTCATTGCTAATTGTTCATTGACTTATCCGCGTCACCTTGAATTCGGTGCGGCGGTTGCGCTGATACTCGGCCTCCGACTTGGCGTTGGCCACGATGGGGCGGGTTTTGCCGTAGCCGCGGGCGGTGATGCGGGCGGCGGGCACGCCTTTGCTCACGATGTAGGCCACGGCGGCGTCGGCGCGGCGCTGGCTCAGCTTGAGGTTGTAGGCGTCCTTACCGCGCTGGTCGGTGTGCGAGCTGAGCTCGATGTTGATTTTCGGGTTGTCGAGCAGGGTTTGCACCAGCGTATCGAGGCGCACGGCCGCATCGGGCCGGATACCGGACTTGTCGTAATCGTAGAAAATGTCCTTGACCTCGATGGCCTTGTTCACCACGATTTTGGTGAGCGTGAGCGTAACGGGCAGCCGCACGTCGGTCTGGGGCTGCGTCAGCTGCTCTTGACTGGGGTAGCGGCCCACGGTGCTCAGGCTGGCACGGGTCGAAAAGTCGCCGTTGCGGTCAGCGAACAGGGTGTAGGTCTGGGCCGAATCCAGCTTGGCTGAGAACTTGCCGCCGGGGCCGGTGAGCAGGTCTAGCTTCTGCCCGCTGGCGCTGGCCAGCGTCACGGTTTCGCCAGCTACGGGCTTGCTCGTGCCGGCTTTTTCGTTGCGCTCCAGCACGGTGCCGTCGACGTAGAACGTGACCTTCTTGCGGTCTACTTTCTTGAACGTGTACAGGTCATCCGAGCCTTTGCCGCCTTCGCGATTTGAAGAAAAAATACCCTCATTTGGCCCCGTGAAAAACGGCGCGAAGTCGTCGCCCGCGCTGTTGATGTTGGCCCCCAGGTTCACCGGCTGCCCGCCCTGCACCCGGAAAATGTCGAGCTTGCCGAAGCCGGGGTGCCCGTCGGACGAAAAGTACAGCGTCCCGTCCGGGGCCACGCCCGCAAACGAGTCGTTGCCGACCGAGTTAATCGTCGTGCCCATATTCTCAGCCGGCGAGAAGCGGCCATTGCTGCCAAGCGTGGCCTTGTACAAGTCTACGCCACCCTGCCCGCCTTTGCGGCCCGAGGCGAAATAAAGCGTCGTGCCGTCGGGGGCGAACGCCGGGGCGAAGTCGTCGGCCGTGCGGTCGTTGATGTTAGCCAGAATGGGCTCCGTCCAGGCCCCGTTGCGGTAGTACGAAATCCACAAATCCACGCTGCGGTAGCCTTTTTTCGAGCCATCGTTCGAGCGGGCAAACACCATCGTCTGGCCGTCGGGCGTGTACGTGGCACTGGCTTGCAGCTCCTTGGCGTTGTTGAACAGCGCTTCGAGCTTGCGCGGGCCGGCGGCCGGCGTGGCCGGGCCAGCAGCGGCCGATGCCGTAGCTGTAGCCGCCGTAGCCGCCTCGTCCAGCTTCTGGGCATAGAGGGCGGTGTAGCGCTCGCCGTTGCCGGGATAAGGCTTGCCGTCGCGCCCGGAGGCGAACACGAGCTCGCCCGAGCCGGGCATCCGCGACGCCGAAAAGTCGGAGCTGGGCGAGTTCAGCGCATCGAGCGGAGCCACCCGGTAGCCGGCGGCCTGGCCCACGAGCGCCTGGCTGGCCGTAGCGTTGCGGGCGGCCGCTTCGGCCTGGGCCGCGAGCGTCCGGTTGGTGCCGCTTTGCGCGTACGCCGAGAAGGCGGTGGCCGCTTCCGCAAATTTGCCGGTGGCCCGCAGCGCCTCGGCGTAACGGTAGCCGAGGTCGGCATTGCGGGCTTTGCCGTCGAGGGCCGCTTTGTAGAACGGCGCGGCCTGGTCGAGGCGGTTCGACACGCGGTAAGCTTCGCCGATGCGGTAGTTGAGGGCGGGCGCGATTTTGCTCTTCGGCAAATCAGCCTTGTACAGGCCAATGGCCGCCTCGTACTCACCGCGCTGGTACCGCTTATCGCCCTTGCTGAGCTTGCCCGATGAGGCGCAGCCGCCCAGGCTGAGCGTGGCACCAGCCGCGCTCACGCACAGCACGAGCTTGAAAATAGCCGCAGACGAGAACGAAATCGGGGGCGGGGACGGAAGTCGGAGCGAAGAAGCCATGCAGCCGGGAAAAGCAAGAGCGCTAGTTTAATGGGCAATAATACAACCGCCGCGCCCGCTCCATTGGTGCCGAAAATTTAAGCCGGCATTTGCAGTTGCTTTTCAGGCCCGCTCAAAAAAGCTCCGCAGCCAGGTTTCGCCGGCCGGCGCGGGCCAGTGAGCGGCGAGCTCGGCCTGGGTGCCGACCGTATTGTTGAAATACGGCGTGTCGGCCCGCACCTGCCCAGCGGCGATGGCGGCCCGCAGCTCGGCCCGCGTGAGCAGGCTCGGCGCGACGCTTCCGTCTCGCGCGTCGTCATCAATCAAAAACGCCATGCGCGACTTATCCAGCAGCTCCACGCCCAGCGCCTGCCCGAGCTCCTGCACGAAGCGCACCGAGGCGTCAATCGAGCAGCCGCTCGCCCCGGCCGCCTGCTCATCGAGCCCGATAACCAAAAACTGGCGGTGCCGAAACTCGGCCGTCGCCGCCAGGGCCAGCGCCTGCCCGTGGCTCGCCCAGCCCGCCACGAAAGCGGCCAGCCGCGGCGCGGCCCATTGCAATTCGGCCTCGGTCAAGGGCCGGGCAGCCTGGTAAATCCAAACGCGGGCGTGGGCAGCAAGCACTGACTTAAGCATTAATTCCTTCGGCGCTGGCAATCAATTCGGCCAAATCAAACACCTGCACCCGGCTTTCCTGCTCCTGGTTTTTCACGCCGTCGTGCATCATGGTCATGCAGAACGGGCACGAGACGGCGATGATGCTGCCCTGCAAATCGTGCGGAGCGGGCGCGGTGCGCTCCGTCTCGACGCCGCGCAGGTTGTCGAGCGCGGCGGCCTGGCCGCTGAGCGTGGCCAGCGCCTCCTGCGCCCGCTCGATGTTGATTTCCTTGCTGCCCGGCTCGGCTTCTTTCCACATCTGGGCACCGCCCGCGCCGCAGCACAGGCCGTTGGCGCGGCTGCGCTTCATCTCCACCAGGTCGGCGTCGAGGGCGGCGAGCACGTCGCGCGGGGCCTCATAAATATTGTTGGCCCGGCCCAGGTAGCACGAGTCGTGGAACGTGATGCGCCGGCCCTGGAAGCTTTCGCCGCCCTTCACCGCCACCTTGCCCTCGTTGATGAGCTGCTGCAAGTACACGCTGTGGTGAATCACCTCATACTCACCACCCAGCGCCGGATACTCGTTCTTGATGGTGTTGAAGCAGTGCGGGCAGGCCGTCACGATTTTCTTGATACCGTAGCCGTTAAGCGTCGTGATGTTTTGCAGCGCCTGCATTTGAAACAGAAACTCGTTGCCGGCGCGCTTGGCCGGGTCGCCGGTGCAGGTTTCTTCCAGGCCCAGCACGGCGTAGTCGGTGCCGACGTGCTCCAGGATACGGGCAAAGGCGCGGGTCACACGCTTGTAGCGGTCGTCGAACGCGCCCGCGCAGCCCACCCAGAACAGGATTTCGGGCGTGCGGCCCTGGGCCGCGAGGTCGGCCACGGTCGGCACGGTAAGCTGCCGCTTGGCGGGCATATCAATAGTGGGAGTCATATAGAAAATGTAGCCGCGCGAGCTAAGCCGCCGCATCGGGTGTATCGTCGGGTCGCTCCAGGCGGCGCACCCGGGTTTCAGTGTTGGCGCTCAGAGCCACCAGGTTGGCTAAAGCTATGGTTATGTTGTTGATTTGCTTTTGATTTTGCGCCGTCTGATAGCGCATCTCCTCCAGTTTCAGGGTCAGGTCGTCGTGGCGCCATTCCACTTTGTTGAAGCGCTCTTTCAACTCCATAATCTGTTCGTCAGTGTGGTCGGCCCGCTTAAGCAGGTCGGTCAATAGCTCCAGAATTCGCTCTTCGTTTTTCATGCGCGTGGAGTTAACAGTTGATGCAAGCTACGCCGCGACCGGCTCGGCGCGCTCGGCCACGTACAGCTCATCGGCCCAGTTCAAGCGGTCGGAGGGCGAGAAGGCCCAGGGCGCGCCGTTGTTTTCGATGTTGGAGAACATGGCGTTGAGCGAGGCCGGCGCGGCCGACTCTTCCAGCACCAGGTAGCGGCGCATCTCGATGATGCTTTCGAGCGGGTTGATGTTCACCGGGCAGCTCTCGACGCAGGCGTTGCAGGTGGTGCAGGCCCACAGCTCTTCCGGGGTCACCTTGCCGCGCAGCAGCGTCGCGTTGGCCAGGTCCGTAATCGGCTCGTGCTTAGCCTCTGCCCCGTACACATTGGGCCGGAAAATGAGCGGCGAGTTGTGCTTTTCCTCCACCCGGTCGCGGGTGTCCATGATGATTTTGCGGGGCGAGAGCAGCTTGCCCGTCAGGTTGGCCGGGCAGACCGACGTGCAGCGCCCGCACTCGGTGCAGGAATACGCGGCGAGCAAATTCGTCCAGGGCAGGTCCTCGACATCCTTCACCCCGAATGGCGTAGCAGCCAGGGCCGAGCCATCGGGCGCGGTGGCCGGGGCCGGCACGGCGTAGCTCGGGTCCATCATCGCTTTCACCTCGTGGGTAATGCTTTCCACGTTGCTGAACTGCCCCTGCGGCACCAACCGCGAGTACCACACGCCCGGAAAGGCCATAATAATGTGAAAGTGCTTCGAGCTAGGTAAATAGTTCAGAAACAGCAGGATGCCCGTAATGTGCAGCCACCAGCCCAGGCGCTCCAGCGCGTGCAGCGTGGGAATGCTCGTGGGTAGCAAGCCGGTGAGCAAGCCGCTGACGGGGAACACGCCGGGTAGGTCTTCGCCGCGCATCTGATGGAGCTTAAGGTCGGCCGTGTTCATGAAAAACAGGGCCACCATGAGCACGACCTCGACGTAGAGAATCACATTGGCGTCGAGCTTCGGCCACAGACGTAATTCGGGGCCGGTGAAGCGCCGCACGGGCTCGGCGCGGTTGCGCCGCCACCAGAGCGCGGCTACGGTCAGGATGACGAGCAAGGCCAGAATTTCGTTAGTGGCCATGAGCCCGTCATAAACCGGCCCGAGGAACTTGAGCGCCCGGTGAAACCCAAAAACCGGCCCGAACAGCCCGTCAATCACGATTTCAATGACCTCAATATTAATTACCAAAAAGCTTACGTACACTACCAGATGCAGCAGCGCGGGCGTAACGCGCTTGAACATTTTTTGCTGGCCGAAGGCCACGAGCACGGTTTTACGCAGGCGCTCGGCGGCGTGGCCGCTTATGTCGCGCTCGCGCCCGACAAGGATATTGGCCCGGATTTTACGGACCTGCCAGGCAAAAAAACCAAAGGCCGCGACGAGCAGCAGCAGAAACAGAATGGATTGCAACATGCGCGTAAAGGTAAGACCGAAGCCGTTTTGGGGCAGTAATGTAGTAGGCGTGCCGACTATAAAGCCTGGCTGCCGGGGCAACGCGGCCGAAATTTTTCAACGGCAACTTGCACCGTCTGGTTTGATTCGTACCTTTGCCACCCCGAAAACGCCTAGCTAACTACTGAGCGGGGCCGGGAGTTCGGCAACATAGCTCAGTTGGTAGAGCACAGCACTGAAAATGCTGGTGTCGTTGGTTCGATTCCAACTGTTGCCACTGAAAAATGCCCTAGCGTAATACTAGGGCATTTTTTGTTTTTCAAGGGTACGTGTAGGGGTACACACACCTGCACTTTGCTCACTTTCGCTGGTACCGGTAGTACCAACACGGTGCCGGCCACGCAACCCGTCAGCGTCAATGTGCAGGCCATTGCCGGGCAACAGGGGCGCGGGCTATCAGCAGCAGTTTAGGTTAGAGCGCTTGGACGCGGCCTGTCTGGTAAACCACGAACTGGGAACTGTCTAGCACGAGCGCCCCTAGCTTGTTCTTGGCCCGGTAGCTGTGCCAGCCAACTACGCCGAGCCGGGTTGAATCTTTGCTCGCCAGCAGCTTCACGCCAATTGCTCCAATGCTATCCGCTCGTTCGGCTGCTGCTTGTCCGCGAAGCTCAATCGCTTTATAGCCGGGGCTTCTGGTTTCTAAGCCGGTTTGGCGCAAGCTGTCTAAGCCTTGTTGCGCCCGGCTTGCCTGCGCTTCGTGCGCCGGCAATAAGGCTAAGGCGGCTAATGAATCAGCAGTTTTCTGCCTAAAGGGGGCGAGCGGCCCCCAACGAACCGGCGTATAGCTGCCGGGGTCGTCCAACTTAGTTTTCAAATAAGCAGACACGGCCGCGCGGCTTTTGTCAGCTGGCGACGCGCAACTAGCCGCGCTGAGCAGAGCGGCGAAAAGTAGGAGGTGTTTCATGGCGACGAAAGTAGCCACATCCGCGCCAATGAGCCGGGCGCTACTTCGGGCGCAAGTTCACGCCCTGCGCTTACACGAACTTCTCGCGAATCTCGCCCCGCGCTTTCATGCAGAGCACCGCCCCGATTAGGAGCTACCCGGCCTGGCCTCACAAACCAGGGGTTTCCCGGTGCCCGCCGGAAAAATGCCAGCTCATCCCTATCTGTTCAGGAATGAGCCGTGAGCAACGGGCTTACTTCTCAGCAGGTCGAGCGGCCCGCTGCTACCTTTGCCTCCAGCCGGCGGGTTTGTAGTTGCCAGCTCTACCGAACGGCCAAAAGCCCCGCGTTCCTCCGTCGAGGGCGCGGGGCTTTTTCGTGGGCGGCGGTGGCTGCCCGCGCTCGCGTGGATATGTCAAGTATTGTTAAGTCCGAATTTAGTCAGCAGTACCCGCGCGCCCGCGTAAGTGCGTCTCCTTTTGTCTCCTACTCGGCTTTGGTGAGCAGTCAAAAAGCCCCGCGCCCTCTGATGAGTAACGCGAGGCTTTTCTTTTTGTCCGAAACAGGCAGCAAAACCCGCTTTATTCAGCGTCGGCCGACGGGGCAGGGCGTGGGCCGCCGGGCCGCCCCAGGTCGAGGGTTACCGTTATATGGTCAGCCCCCCCGTCCGCCGCCAGGGCGGTACGGCTCAGCTTCGGCCGGATGAATTCTTGCAGCCTCGCCCACAGTTCTACCCGCTCGCCTGGTTTGAGCGCCGCCAGGTCGGCCGACAGTGTGAGGTCGAGTTCTGACAACACCAGCTCCATGCGTTCCTTGACGGCGACCGTAGCCTTGTTCTGGCTGCCCTTGCCCCGGCCGTGGGGGTTGCCGCTCTTGCCTTTCTCGAATGCCATATCAGTCCGCCGTGTAATCGACAATGTGAATGGCTGTAATGCGTGAGTCGCCAGCTCCATCCGCTGCCAGGTTGGTGCGTTGCAGCTTCGGGGTGATGAACTCGGCCAGCTTCACGTAGGCATCGACGTATTCGCGCCCGCTCAGCGTGGCGAGTTCGGCAGCCAGCTTGCCCGCGTCGGCCCCGTCGAGGGCGGCGGCAATGGCTTCGCGGGCCGTGGTGGTGGCCTTGTTCGCCGTGCCGGGTTTGCGGCCCGTGGGGTTGCCGGATTTTCCTTTCTCGAATGCCATAACTATAACGGTTTACCAAATATAGGTAAAGTTTCGTTGCTAATCGTTGTTGTTTGCAAGGAAACCCGGCCGGCTCAAAACGGCGGGTAAGCTTCCATCCGCACGGCCAGCATGTTGCCCAGGCATTCGTGCAGCAGCTCGTAGCCGCGCCGCTCATCGGGGAGCATCGTGGTGTACAGCCCGGCCAGGTGCTGGCCCGCGTTCAGCACGGCGTTGAAGTAAGCTGTTAGCCGCTCGTTGGCTACGTCCTCGTTGATTTCCTGCTCTATCTGGTCAATGACCGGGATGGGTACGAGTTGGCCGGCCTCATTCTGCCGGTACAGGGGCATTTCGTACCCACCCACGGCCGCGAACATCTTGCGCGGGGCAAAGTCGGTTTGGTGTTCTACGGCCAGCGTGAAGCGGTGAAAGTCAATCGGGCCGCTGGTGCCGATATACTCGCCGTGTTCGTCTTCAGTAGCGAAGAAGCGGCCCAGCTCCCGGTGTAGGCTATACTCAGCCAGGCGGGCCGGGTCGGTGGTGTCGGCAATGGCCCAGCCTTCGGGCGCGGCGGGGTCGGGCAGCCAGTCAGCATCTTCGCCGCCGCCGAACTCGTTCAGGTGGTGCCGGCGGTTGGCCGCCGCGTAAGCCAGCAGGTCGCCGTCGTGCTCGTCGAAGAACTCCGTTAGTAGCTCGTGAGCTTGTTCGACGCACCAGTACAAGTTGCCCAGTGCGTTGCTCAGCACCGTCAGCTCGTAGTAGCGTTGGGCCTGCCCGACAATGGACAGGGCCGGCACTTCGCCCCGTGCTTCCTCCGCAAAGGCTAGCCGGCAAGCTCGCATCGATTCGCGCGGGGTGCAAACTATATCCAGCGTCGAGAGGCCCGACAGGTAGGCGTTGAACAAGTGGGCCAGGGGGGTGTCGGCCGTGAGTTTTTCCAGAATGTGAAAGCGCATGGGTTGGGGATGAATTATGTTTTTTGATAAGTGTGCCAAACTGTGCCGTGCCATTTTTGGCACAGGCACAGTTTGGCACAGTCAGAAATTCTTTAGCCAGTTGCGCACGGTGCTGAACGGTACGCCCGTTTGGTCCGCAATCTCCCGGTAACTAAGCCCTTGCGCGTGTAGCTCTTGCACTTTGGCTACCAAATCAGCTTTCGCGGCGAACTTGCCCGACGCTGCTCCGGCGGGCGTGGGTAGGCTCGCCAGCACGGCCAGGGCGTGAGCGCGGGCAACTTCCATAATTGCCAGGGCCGTAGCCACGTCGGCCGGGTCAGCAGTCAGTCGGCCGGCGGGTAGCTCCCCGTTCTCAAAGCAGCGCAGCACGGTCAGCAGCCCGGCCACTCGCCAGGCAATCAGCCCCAGGCGGAACGCCTGACTGGCCCCGGCCCCACCCGCCGCCGCCACGGCATCGGCCAGGCCCGCCGCGCCCGCCGCGTCGAGCCGGTCAAAGTCGGGCGAGCTAAGGGTTATTTCGGCCCCTAGCTCGCCGTTCTCCCCCGGCGTGGGGGTCAGTTCTATCATGCGCGAAAGCTCCGCCCCCAGCCCGTCGAAATAGCTTTCCAGGGAACCCGCGCCCGTAGGCCGCCCGCTTCGCCAAACGTAGGGCTGGCTGAACGTATAGAACAGAAACCGGCTGACTAACCCGTTTTCGGCGTTGGGCATCAGGCGCGGGAGTTGGGCGGGGGTGCCGGTCAGAGCAATAGACACGGCGGGCCGGTCTAGCTCAATGTGCAGCCGGTCGGTTTTGCGGGTGAGCGTTACGGGTTCGTGTTCAAAAATCTTGCATAGCTTGTCGGCAAACTTGCCGTGTTCGCCGCCTAGCGCCGTGGTGAGTGTGTCGGCCTCATTCTCGCAAATGATACCCCGACCCTCATTCTCAGCCAGTGCCCCAATAAGGGCGGCGGCCGTACTGTCGCCGGGCAGGTATAGCAGCCGCCGGGGTGGGGCAGCCGGGGGCGGGCCGGGGGCGCTTCCCTTGCCGGCGGCTTTGTGGGCGGCCAACTCCGTATCGTAGTCAGCAGCGGCGCGGCGGCTTTCATCGAGCAGGCGGCGGTGCCAGGGCCGGGCCAGGCGACGCGCCCAACTGAGCGTACCCTTGCCGCTGGCCGCCGGGGCCAGCACGAAGCTAAACAGGTTCAGGCCGTTGTGTTTGTTGCCGTAGGTGCCTCCTGCGCCGGGGAAACAGCCCGACAACACGGCCAGGCTGCCCACCAGCATAACGGCTTTTTCGTGCCCGTCGAATGGCTCGCAGCAGCGCCGCAAGTAGTCGGGCAGCGCGTTGTACACGTCAGCCCCGAAAGTGGGCGGCGGGGCCGGCGGCTCTTTTTGGTCGAAATCTGCCGCAAAATTGGGTTTATTCCCGCCCGCCGTGCGCGCGGTGTAAGGCTTGCTGCCGTGCTGGCTCGCGTCTCGCCGGTAGATGCCCCTCACGGTGGCCTCTATCTTGCGCGCATCGTGCCCGGCGGGGGCCGTGTCGAGGGCCAGGGCCAGCACGTCATCAACCGGCGCGCCGCTCTCATTGCAGAACTTGGTGAAGCCGGTCACCCAATGGTTATGCCCGTCGCCGGGGGCGGGCGGCGGGCCGTGCCGGGTGGTGTGGTGTTCGTAGCACCAGGCGGCGGCCCCGGTCGGGTCGGGCTGGCCGTAGGCGTGGGTGCCCGCCCGGCCGGGCGCGGCCGCTGGGTTGGGTTGGAGGTCGTCGGCCCCATCGAGGTCATCTAAGTTAAGCGGTTGCATGGTTGCCAGCTTTGGGTTAAAACGTAGGGTTTCGTAGGGTTTCGTGGGGGTCAGGCGGCCAGCGCGTAGGCCGGGGCCAGCCAGGCGGCGGGGTCGTGGCTCAGAAAGCAGGCGCGGGACACGTCGGCCGTTTTCTTGTCGAGCGTCGGCCCCCAGCCGTAGCGCTTGGTCAGGTGCCGGGCCAGGCGCTCGTAATTGATTTGCCGGGAGTGGCGGGGGTCGGCCGCGAGCACGGCTTTCAGCCCGTCGCCGCTGGGGGACACGAACACCAGGGCCAGGGCCGGGGCTAACGCCGCATCGGCCAGCAGCGCGGCGCGGGCTTCGGCAACGCCCCCACCCAATTCGTCAAAGTCGAGCGTCAGCAGGCCCGACCCGGCGGCCAGGTGGGCATCGGCCCGCGTGGGGGCGAAGGTGCCGCCGGCCGTGAAGTAGTCGAGGCCGTTTTTCAGCGCCCGGTAGGCCGGGCTTTTGCCGTGGGCGGCGTACTCGGCCCGCGCCGCGTCGGCCCGTTCGCGCAAGGGGCGCGGCGGGTTCAGTAGCACCCGGTGTAGCTGCCCCAGGGTAATAGCCGCGTGGGGCACGGTGTTGGTTATCGGTGCCCGGTAGTAGCTGAATAGCGGCCCGACCGATGGGGCCGTTTCGGTGGCCGCTTCGGTACCTCCTTCCGGCGCTTGCCCGCCGGTTCGTGGCCGGTTATTGGTCTTTCCTTCCAGGGTTGGGTCGTTGGTTTCTATCCCTGCAATTTCCCTGCTATCGGCTTTTTTAAAGGCCTCCAAAAACTCCGATTCTATTCCTGTTTCATTCCTGCTATCGGCCCCGTTCAAGGTGTCGGGAAACCCGGCTTCTATTCCGTTTTTATTCCGACTATCGGCCTCGCCCCCGGCCAGGCGGCGGCTCGCTTCGCCGGGGTCAAGCGGCGGGAGCCGCAAGCGCCCCCGGTCAGAGATGCACGGCACCAGCCGCCCGGCGGCCAGCAGCTCGTCGGGCGAGGTGGGCGCCTCGCCGGCCGGGTACATCTCGGCCAGCGCGGCGCTCAGCGCGGCCGGCGTGGGCGTGGGGGTGCCGGCCAGCCCCAGGGCACACGCCAGCGCATCATCGGCGAGGGGAAGGGGCAGCTTACCCACGGCGGCCCCCTCTCCGATTGACGGCTGGGGCAGCGGGCGCGGGCGGCAAGTCCATCACGGCCGCCGGCCCGACCTTGCGCAGCGGCACGTACAACCGGCTGAACGAATGCGCGGCCAGGGGTAATAGCTCATCATCGCCCGGCGTGGCCGGCGTGGGGCGTAGGACGAACCGGCCCGCGCCGCG
>JANXNW010000336.1 GCA_025353905.1 Hymenobacter sp. | reverse complement strand
GGAAACAGCCCCGGCGTGCCGGGGCTGTTTTTGTTTGGCGCTTAGGGCGTCGTTATTTTTGTTGACTCACCGTTTTCCAACTCCTATGCGCGTCCAGCTTCAATCCCAGCCCAGCGGCGGGCTGAGCCTGCTCATCCCTGCCGATTATGCCGCTGCGCTGCACCTGTCGGCCATCAGCGAAGTAGAGCTGACGATGACCGATGGTCATCTAACTATCACTCCACCGCTGCAACTTACTGACTTACTGGCCGACATCACGTCGGATAATTTGCATGGCGAAATGGCCACCGACCCGGCTCAGGGGGCAGAAATATGGTAGCGCCCACTGATTATGTACCCGACCGCGGCGACATAGTTTGGTTGAGCTTGCAACCGCAAGCTGGCCGCGAGCAGGCAGGCCGCCGGCCCGTGCTGGTGCTGTCTCCAGCTTCCTACAACGGCAAGGTGGGCCTGATGCTGCTTTGCCCCATCACCAATCAGCGCAAAGGCTACCCCTTCGAGGTGGCTTTACCGGCTGGCCTGCCCGTAACGGGCGTGGTGCTGGCCGACCAGGTGAAAAGTCTGGATTGGCATGCCCGGCAAGCTGAGAGAATCGGACGGGTACCCGCCGCCACGGTGCAGAACGTGTTGGCGCGAGTAAGCTTGCTCCTACGCTGAAGGGCCAACAACACAGCCGCCGCCAAGATGGCCCTCATGCGCGAGTGCGGCATCCACGTCGTGGACTCGCCCGCTGAGATTAGTGAGACCATACTGCGCGTACTGGGCGGCAAGTAAGCCTCTTCGTCGTTATTGAAAACAGCCCCGGTACACGCCGGGGCTGTTTTCGTTCAGTGCTGCGGGCGGCATTATTTTCGGCACGCTTACGACTTTCCGGCTCTATACCTGACCGTTGTGGGCGTGGTGCTCGCCGACCAGATGTTTATTTGATTAAATAATCTGACAGCTTCGATACCTTGAATTCAGCTGATAATTTATCAATCGTTTCAGCCAACTTATCAACGTCACTGATAGCTTGTTTGACCGCTTCAAGTAATTCTGGTAACTGCACTATAATTACAGACTGCGCTGGATACGTAAATTCCTCATATTCTTCTTTGCATAAGATAGTAGACTTGTTGCGAGAGATAGTCAAGTACTTATGTAGAAGTTCCAGAGGCCTGCACAGAGGCCTACAATGTCATTATAGCGGTCCAAGTCATGCATCCGTAAACGGTCGCTTAAAATCCGGTAACGTTTCAGCCCACCTAGTGCGTGTTCCACCACGACGCGCTCACGCGCCTGCTGCTGGTTAAGTAAACGCTGTTCCTCGGGCAGTGCTTTGCCTCTTGGCTTCTTCACTGGCATACGATACGCGGAACAAACGTATTCCTTGCCAAAGCCTAAAAAACCTAAATCCAAGCGCACCGTAAATTTCCTAAACCATTGCTTATCAGTAGGTAAAAACCTTTTAAGTAAACTGTAGTCATGATTTTTGCCCGCCACAAAGCGGCTTACATACCCAATCCATCGGGACTGGAGTGAAATAATGAGGCCTTTTAACGTATGAGCTTTTTTTTCCCACTGTAGTAGGCCTGTTGGACCTCCTTATCCTGGGGTCGTTGGACGCGTTGCTCCGTTCCATCGACAAATAACACCTCATGTTGATAGAAATAGCTTTCAAATTCGGCAACATCCTTAAATTCGCGTTGAGGCAAATAGCCTGAATCGGCAAGTGTTTCCTGCAACACGGATATTCCCAGGTCTTGATAGCGTTTTGCATTCGACCCGTCCATGCCGCTGACAAAGCCTAATAAATCATAGGTCAGACTCGCTTTAAAACTGAAAAGCGTGAAAAGCAGCAGTTCTTCTCCCGTTTTGATAACCGACTCATGTAGAGCAAACTCGTCCCGTTCAGCTATTTGCAAAGCAAACAAGCGCGTATAAGCTGCCTTGAAAGGCTGTACTAAATTGTAGAAGCGAGCTTGCGTCAAGCCAGTTGCAGCCCGCCATTTACGCTCAGTTGTAAGTTTTGAAACGGAAAGATTCATCTTGGAAATGAACAGAGTTTATTTGGTAAACTTACGTTAAAATACTCTCGCAACAAGTCTACTATGTATCTGTTGTTGAAGACCGTCGGTGGACTTTTCTTCAATGTAACAACCCGCGAGTATTATGACTCGGATGACCTGGCGGGCATCACTGTGTTTCAAAACGATACCCTAGTGGACCCCTGTGGTCGTCCAGAACATATACGTGACCCTCAATGGATACCTTACAGCGGAGAAAAAATAACTCATCTGGAGATTGTAGAGGATTTTTACGTTAAAGATTTGACGAAATACGCCGTCCCACTAGGAATTAGGCTTTCGTTCAGCGAAGGGCGATGCTTGTACATACTTAACGTAGGCATTCATGCTTATAACCAAGAGAATAAGCTTTATCAACTCTACCGAGGAGGAGAAAGTCTGACCTTATTCTTCTCAGAAGAGACAGTGAAAAATCACGGGCTGTTGGTAGGGAATACTTTTCTGATACAAGAAGCTTTTTAGACTGAAAGCAACACCTACTCAGAAGACCTTGCTTCCTTCGCCGCCAAGGCGCTCGGCGTGGCCGCCGTGCTGGCCCTGCTCATGGCCACCACCACCCCGGCCCACGCCCCCGGCCGGCCGGGGGCAGTCGTGAGCCCCGACAAACTGCGCCTGCGCCGACTCGTGGCCCAGCACACGGCCGGCACACTCACCCCGGACGAGGAGGCCGAGCTGATTGCCCTGCTGTTTATACGCCCAGACTCAGCCCTGAGCCGCGCCGTCCGGCAGCGCGGCTCAGGGCCGAGTCCGGGCGCAGCTACCTCCAAGAGAACGTAACCCATGCCGTAACTGACCTGTTACGCCAGCTACCTCAGCCGTGCTGAGGCGCACTAGCCCGATGAGTTCTATTGGCCCACGGCCGAACTGCTTCAACTCGTGGAGCAGGGCTATGGTGGCAACCCGCGCTACGCCGATTTCGGTCGGTGCTTTTTTGTACTGTCGTCTGAACTGGAGCGTCGCCACGCACGTCGGGTCAATCCAGTTTCGCGCGGTTCGGACCGACGACACCGAAGGAAACCAACCTGCCGGGGAGATAAATGCGCCCGTGCTACCAGCCGTAGCGCAATACCAGCAGCGCCAGCGTGAGCAGCAGCAGCCCGGCCACTGCCCACACCGCCCGGCCGCTGCCCGGCCGCCGGTAGCGCGGCCCTGGCCGGTGGGAGTGGGAGCGGCGGGTGAAAGCGGCCCCAACCGCCGGCTCCAGGCCGATGCGGGCAGGGGTCTGAGGGGAAGCGACGCGTTTCATAAGGAAAAGAAAAGAAGGACAGGAAGAGTAAGGAGGCTAAGTTGGCCGCTAGTTAATTGGCCGATAGCAGATGCAGCCGTGCACCGGGCTGGAACACGTCGTAACGCTCGCGGGGGTGCGTGAGTACGTCCAGGCAGTGGTGGTGGCGGCGGTTCATCGTGTCGTGGACGACGTAGTCGCCGTCGAGCGCGGCCGATATGCCGCTCACGCGCACCGTGTCGCCGTAATCGAACGGGCCGCCCCAGCGGCGGAGCAGGTCGTGGGAGAGGGCCAGCCAGTGAATCCGGCTGTCATAGTCGGGCGGAATGGTCGAATTATCAGCCGTCACGAACGGCTCGTCGTCGGTCTGGCCCGGCACGGCCGAGTAAGCGGTGGCCGTCACCCGGTAAGTAGGGAAGTCCCAGGGCCGCAGGGTCGGCGCGCGCAGCAAGGGCGGGGCCACCACTGACGGCGGGGACGCGACGCTGGCCGTAGTGGCCGCGCCAGGCGAATTAGGGGCTGGGCGAAAAAAAGAGACGCTCAGGCCCGCCAGGGCCAGCAGGCCACAACTGACTAGTTTTAGAGGTTCCATGCGGGTGATAGTTCGTGCTACAGCCTGTTTGGCCCGGCTATCTGGGCTGCCCGCCTCCGCGGCGAGGAGCGGGACTAACAGCGGGTATTACGCAAAACGTTTAACAAAGAGCGTTCGCGCGTGGGCGCGCGGCCCGCCCGCGCCCGCGTCGTCTCCGAAAATGGTAGCTTCCGGCCTGGAGAGCTCACTTTCGGCCTCAATAAAAAAATGATTTTTTCCTCGCGCGGTGCGACCAAGACCAGGGTGAAAATCCCGACTGTAAGACAAGTGGCGGCCAGTGAGCCAAGTCGTAGCCTGGGCAGGACATTCTTGGAATTTTGAGTATCCGCGGGGTCATCTGCTAGGTATTGAAGGCGGCCGCGCGGGTTGGTCTTGCACTGGCCGTCGGGACGGGACCGGCAGCCAGGGTCGCTGCGCCCGAGGCTCGACTCACCAGGACGAGGGTATCGTTCACGCCGGCTTGCCGGGCAGGGGCCGTCGCGTGAGCCAGGCACTACCCACCGCCCGCCCCGCGTTAGGCCGGCCCGGCTTCGCCTGCCGAACTTTACCGCATGAGTCGTTGCCGCCCCGTTTTGGTTTTGCTGCTGCCGTGGGGGCTGTTGGGGCTGTTGGCGCTGGGGCTGCTGCCGGGCACGGCCAGCCGTGTCTGGGCGCAAGTTCAACCCTCAACCCGGCCGACAACGACCGTCGCCGCGCCCGCCCCGGAGCCGGGGCCGCCCAGCTCGCGCCGCTGCCGCTGGGTGCGCCTGGCGTTGGGCCGCGACACGACCTATTTCATCCTGCCCGACACGCTGACCGTGGTGCCGGCTTCGGCCACCGGGCCGGGTGGGCAGCCCGTGACCTACGACCCTGCCACCGGCCGCTTTCGCTGGGTGCGGCCCGCGCCGCTGGCGCCGTTGCTGCTCCCGCCGCTGCCCACAATCATCGATAGCGTCGCCGCCGACAGTGTTACCGTTGCCGATAGCGTTGCGGCCGATAGCAGCGGGCGGGCGGCTACTGCGCGGCTTCCGCTTGCCGATTCGGTGCTCATTTGCTACCGGGTGCTGCCGCTGGCGCTGGAGCGATTCCGGTTTCGGCGGCCCCGGCGATTGCTCGACAGCCTCGACTTCCGGGACCGGCCGATGCTGGGCATCCAGGATTTTTCGCGGCAGGAGCAGATTCTCAGTACGCCGGGCATCAATAAATCGGGCAACCTGAGCCGGGGGCTGTCCTTCGGCAACACCCAGAACGTGTTCGTCAATTCGGCGCTGAACCTGCAGCTGGAGGGAATGCTGACCGAGAAAATCCGGCTCACGGCGGCTATTTCGGACCAGAACGTGCCGTTTCAGCCCGAAGGCAACACCCAAACTTTGCAGCAGTTCGACCGGATTTACCTCACCCTAACCGGCCCGCAGTGGAGCCTGACGGCGGGCGACGTGGTGTTGCGGAATAGGCCGGACTATTTTCTCAGGTATTATAAGAATATTCAGGGCGCGGCGGTGGAGGTGAATTTAGGCAGCCCCACCCCCCCACCCCCCTTCTCCGCTTCACGCGCGGAATCCTTCGGGGGAGGGGGGAGCCTGACGACTGGTGGAGTAGGGGGGAGTCTGACGACTGTTGGGGGAGTAGGAGGGGGGAGCCTGACGACTGCCGGGCCGGGTAGTGGCACAAACAATAATGTCCCGCAACCCAACGATTCCAATCGTCCAAATCCGCTGCCCAACGACCCCACTCGTCAGACTCCGCCACCCAGCGACCTCAGTCGTCAGGCTCCCCCTCCCCCGCAGGGGAGGGGGCCGGCCCCAGAGGGGTCCCGTGGGGCTGGAAGCACTACGCTCGCCGCCGCCGGCGTGGCCAAGGGCAAATTCGCCAGCCTCGACCTGGCGCCGCTCGACAACGTGCAGGGGCCGTACCGGCTGACGGGGCCGAATGGCGAGCAGTTCATCATCGTGCTGGCCGGCTCGGAGCGAGTGTTTCTGGACGGGCGCTTGCAGGCGCGGGGCTTCGATTACGATTATGTGATTGACTATAACCTGGCCGAAATCACGTTTTCGCCCCGCCACCTCATCACCCGCAACTCGCGCCTGAAAGTCGATTTCGAGTATTCGGATTTGAACTACGCCCGCTCGCTCTACACCGTGAGCCACTACCAGCAGCTGGGGCGCGGGGTGCAGGTGCGGGGCAATTTTTACCAGGAAAGCGATAACCCCGACAACGCCGCCAACCTGACGCTCTCGGCCGCTGACCGCGACCTGCTGCGCGGGGCCGGCAACGTGGCCGCCGTGCAGGCCCCCGGTGCCGACCCCGTGGCCTGGAACCGGCGGCAGGTACAGTACCGGCTGGTGCAGCGCCTGCTGCCGGGCGGCGGCACGGTGAGCGCGTTCGAGTTCGCCCGCGATTCGCTCCAACAAGTTTATAACGTGCGCTTTACCGACGTGGGCGGCGGCCAGGGCGACTATAACCAGAGCCTGGCCAACCTCAATGCCAACGGGCGGGTGTTTGAGTACGCGGGGGTGGGGCGCGGGCGCTACCGGGCGGTGCGGGTGCTGCCCACGCCGCTGCTCAAGCAGATGGTGAGCGGGGGCGTGAGCTGGCAGCTCGACCCCACGGCGAGCGTGTTTGTGGACGTGGCCCGGTCGAGCTTGCAGCGCAACCGCTTCGCCACGACCGGCGAGCGGAGCCAGGACGGCGAGGCCCTGCGCGTGGGCTACGCCGTGCAGCAGCGCGCGCTGCCCGGCTGGGTCCCGGCCGCGCTGCAGAAGTATCGCCTGCGCTCGAACTTCGACTACGAGCATACCGCCGCCGGCTTCGCCCCCATCGACCGCTACCGCGACATTGAGTTCGACCGCAACTGGAGCGCTACGAGTACCGCCAACGCTACCCGCACCGACCCGCGCCCGGACGATATTCTCAACTTCGGCGTGGGCCTGAGCCGCGACGGGCTGCACGGAGTGAATTACCGCCTCAGCTACCGTCGCCGGCCGGGCGAGGTGGATGGCATCCAGCACTGGCTCGACGCGGCCGAGCAGCTGGGGCGGGTTGAGCTGCGCGGGTCGTTGTTTTTGCTGAATTCGCAGGCCGGGCGCTTCCGCTCGGCCTGGGCCCGGGGCGAGGCTAGCGTTCGCTACGGCGGTGGGCAGTGGTTTATTCCAGGCTACGCGTATCGGTTCGATAAAAACCGGGTCGTGTCGCCCCAGGGCGATACGGTGCGCTCGGTCAATTACTTTGACGAGCACACGCTCTCGGTGCAAAGCGCCGACTCGGGGCGCACCCGCTACGCGCTCAGCTACGGCTACCGGCGCGACCAGACGCCCACGCCCGAGCAGAAGACGCTGCAGCTCAACGCCATCGCCCAGACCTGGCAGGGTAGTCTGCAAGCCCGGCCCGGCCGCTTTCAGGACCTGCGCCTGCTGGCCACTTACCGCGACGTGAACCGCGTGAGTCGTCCTGACAGCGCCCGCCAGCGCACTCTGCTCGGAAAAATAGACTATAACCTGGGCCTGCTCGACAACCAGATTCGCTCCGAGCTGAGCTACAGTGTGCAGACGGGCCGCGAGCTGCGGCGCGACTTCTCGTTCGTGGCCGTGCCCGCCGGCCAGGGCACCCACTACTACGCCGGCGACCTGAACGGCAACGGCGTACAGGACAAGGACGAGTTTCTCGAAGCCCAGACCCCGGATGCCCAGTACCGCACCTACATCAAGGTGTTTTTGCCCACCGCCGACTACCAGACCGCCTACCAAAACCGGCTCAGCTACCGCCTGAGCCTGGCCGCGCCGCGCGGCTGGCGCGAAACCGGCGACTGGCGTGCCGCATTGGCCCGGTTCAGTAGCATCACGAGCGTGACCGTGGACCGGCGCACCACCAGCCCGGCCGTGCTCACGCGCCTGAGTCCGTTCAGCTTCACGAAGGACGACGACCAGTTGCTGGCTTTCAACCAATTGCTGCGCAACACGCTGTATTTCAACCGGGCTAATCCAGTGTTCGGGGCCGAGCTGACCGTGCAGCAAACCCAGCAGAAAACGCTGCTGGCCCAGGGCTTCGATTTGCGTAACCTCGCCGGCCAGAGCCTGCTGCTGCGCCGCACGCTGGCCCAGTCGTTCACGGGGCGCTTCCTCGTGAGCCACGACGTGCGCGAGGCCCAGGCCAGCTACTCGCAAGTGCCCAATTCGCCGAGCTACCGCAACTACCGCCTGCTCATCTACACCGCCCAGCCCGAAATCAGCTACCAGCCCAGCCCGGCCCTGCGCCTGACGGGCACCCTGCTGCACAGTACCAAGCGCAACGCCTGGCCCGAGCGCGCCGCCGAAGCCAGCGGCACCTTCACCGACCTGGGCCTCGAAACCCGCCTGAGCCAGGTCGGCAAGCGCACACTCACGGCCAGCACCCACGCCACGCGCGTCGAGTTCGCGGGCGAGGCTAACTCGGTCGTGGGCCTCGAAATCCTGCAAGCCCTGCGCCCCGGCGCTAATTACACCTGGAACCTGAACCTGGAGCAGCGGCTGGCGAATGGCCTAAACATTAATGTCGCCTACGACGGCCGCAAAGCCAGCGGGCTGAACGTGGTGCACACCGGGCGGATGCAGGTGGCGGTGTTATTTTGAGGTTGGTTGTTGGTTGCTGGTTGTTAGTTGTTGGCCCCCGTTCGGTCATTGCTAGCGCAGCGGAGCAATCACACTTGTTCGGCCCATTGTTCAGCTCGCCCGACGCGCTCAACAGGTGCGATTGCTTCGCTGCGCTCGCAATGACCGAACGGGGGCCAACAACCAACCTATTTCCGCCGCGCCCAGGCGGCCCCGGCCAGCGCGACCCATACGATATTGACGGCCATTGAGGGGATGGAGTCGTGGTACCAGGTGTTGGCAATCAGCCCGAGGCTGCCCACGATGTTGCAGAGGTAGTAGCGGGGCGTGGTGGCGGGTAGCCGGCCGCTCAGGTTGAGGGCGTAGGCCAGCACCACGAGCGCGGAGCCGACCCAGCCGATGGTGTCGAGCACGAAGCCGACCGTGCGCGGGTCGGCCAAAGTGAGTAGGGGAGTCGTCATTCCCGGCAAAGGTCGGGGCGGCGCGGGCGACTACGGCCGCACTACGCGCAAGCCCAGCGGCCCGAGGTGGTCGAAGTCGCGGTCGGTGGTGTGCAAGGGCAACTCGAAGTGCAACGCGGTGGCCGCAATCCAGAGGTCGTTTTTGCCCATATTGCGGGCCGACATACCCGATGGCAGTGGTAATTCCGGCAACCGGCCCTGGCTGTACGCATCCACGCGGGCGTAGGGAGCGACCAATACCCGCGAAATTTCCAGTTGGGGATGATAATCCAGCAACTGGCGCATAAAGGTTACTTTGGAAGCTTCCCAGCCTATTTTTAGCGCGAATGCCTCTAACTCGCCGGTCACCACCACGGAGAAAAGCACCTCAAGCGGCAGTAGCCGCCGCTGCCGAATGTGCGCGATAACCAGGTTGGTATCAAATAGAATTGGTGGCACGCTCTTCGGCTATATGCTGGTCCATACGCTGGTTTTCTTCCTCCGTAAAATGCAGGTCAGGAATTGGCAGAGGCGTGCGAGGCCCTACGGCGGCCAGGAAAGCCGCAATAGTGCCGTATTGCGCCACGATGTCTTCAGCCCGGTACGAGGGCAGGCGCGGCGGCGCGGGCGGAGTTGGAAAAGGTTGGCCAGTCATGTTGATAAAGTTAAACGCGCCAAAAATAACCAGCGTACAAGTCGGCCCGTCTGCGCCGCTTGTCTGCCTACCGCCGCCAGCGGGCCGCGTCCATGCCCAGCGTGACGAGCAGCGCGTGGGGCAGCGTCACGACTGAGGCTACGAGCAGGGCCAGGCTCAGCAGTACGGAGGGCGAGGCGGCCCGCGTCCAGGCCAGGCCGTAGAGCACGGCCAGTGCGAGCAGGCTGATGAGCAGCAGCGGCACCGAGCGGCGCAGGAAAAAGCCGACATCGGCCAGGATGCGCCGGCCGGTAACGGCTTCGCCGTTGGCCCCGCTCATCAACTCGCTCATGCGCTGCACGTGTTGCAGGCTGTGCCAGAACACGAAATAGACCCCCGCCGAGAGCACCGGCGGCAGCACCACGAGCAGGGCCGTGAGCAAGGCCACTTCAAGCGCGTCGGTGGCGGCAACAGTACCGCGGCCCTGCATCAGATAGCTGCCCCAGAGCAGCAAGTGGCCGCCCAATACGGTAGGAGCCAGCCAGGTCAGGGCCAGGGCGTAGCCGGCCGCCGACACCGGGGCGGCCCCGGCCAGCGCGAGCAGGCCATTGACTACGGCCTGGGTTTCGGTGGGCCAGCACCAGAGCGGCACCAGAAACAGGAAGCTACCACGCAACAGACTGTGGGCCAGCCACTGACTACGGTGGGGGCCGCCCACGGGCGCGTCAGCCGAACCCCAGTGCCAGGCCGTCAGCCCGAAAAACACAGCCAGCGCCAGCGCCGGCCAGCGCCACCAGAGCACGAGCACCACGCCCGCCAAACCCAAGTAGCCGCCCAAAAACCCAGCCCAGTAGCGCGCCCGCTCGCGCGCCAGCAGCGGGTGCGTAGCCGGCACCACGTATTGGTCACAGGCGCCGTGAGCCACGCCCAGCAGCAGCATCCCCAGCAGCAGCGCCGGCCCGAGCAGCCAGTTGGCAAGCCGCGGCATCAGCAGCCCCACCGCCACGGCCGCCAACAGCACCGCGTAGGAGTAGCGCCGGGGCATCAAATGGGGGCTGGGGTAGTCCATAACGCAATAAGTCAGCGTAACCCGGCCTTGTTTTACGGGCAGGTTACGAAGGCGCAAGTTAGGGCCGGGGCAGCGGGTTAGACCACGGCTGGATTGCCGTTACCGAAGAGTTATCTGAGCTGGCACTTTGAGTTTAGCAAGACCTGAGACGTTAGACGTTAGACCTGAGACTCCGAAATACCAGTCTCAGGTCTAACGTCTCAGGTCTTATCAAACCTAATTCTGCTGAAAACCAGCCAGCCACTTGTCGAACTCAGCCACGATGGCGGGCAGCTCGGCCAATTGCTTATTGACCAAATCCAGGGCGGGGTCGTCGGCCGGGTAGTTGCCCAGTCCGCTAAAGTGACCGGGCATCCGCTTGCGCTTGCCGGCGGCTTTTTCGGCCAGCGCGGCCAGCAGCATCTCGAAGCCGGGCGGGCCGCCGATGTCTTCGGGCGGACCGGCACGGCGGCCGGCCGTGCAGCGCACGGGTGGCAGCGGCGCGCCAGCCGGCAGCGGCTCCGTGGCTTCCACCAGCAGCTGGTGCTGCCAGTAGTCGCCCATGTCATACACGTATTCGACTTGGTTCTGGGGCGCGCGCAACACCTCGCTGAGCATAATCTGACGCGGGTCGCGCCATTCTTCGTCCATAAAATCCAGCTCGCCAGGCTGCAGCGGCGGCGAGCCGGTACGTAAGTCGCCCGGCCCGCCGCGCCCGGCGCGGAACTCGAACAGGTGCGAGTTCTCCCAGCCGAAAGCGAGCTGCAACACGAAGTGCAGCTCCCAGAACGTGAGCGTGTCGGGCACGAGCAAGCGCCGCCAGACGAGCGGCCGGGTGTCGCGTAGCGACGCTTTGATAGTGAGTAAATTGGCCATGGGGCGAAGGTAATCGGTGCAGAGCTACAGCTCCATTCGCAACGGTTGAAAAAGTTCGGACGGTCAAGTGAGAGCGGGCCACTTGGGCAGCTCGTGGATGAAAACCACGTTTTCTCCGCATAACGTGCGGAGAATAGGTCGGTTAATCTCCGCACTTGGCTTTCCAGCCATCCCCCACCCGTCAGCGCAACAGCCGTCGCGCCGTGCCCACGATGGCCAGCTCGGCCTGCCCGACTGGCCGCTGAGCCGCATCGAGCAAAGCGCCGGTAGCCGGCGCTGGGCCGCTGGCCGGAGCAGCGGGCGTGATTTCGCCCGCCAACCGGCTCAGGCGCTGGTCGAGCAAGTCGGCCACGATGCCCAGCTGAGCAGCAAGCGGGGCGTACTCGCTCAGGCTGGGGTTGAGCACGAGCAGTGGCGGCAGCGTCCGGGTGGCAAGTTGCCAGGCCGCTACTTGCTGGCGCAAGTTGGCCAACTGCCGCCGCGCCGCCTGGCTCAGCGGCTCTCTCGCTCCGGCAGCGCCGGCCGCGACCGGAAACGCCGGCCGACTCGCCAGGCTCAGCTCGGCTAGCAGGCTGTCGGCTGTCGCTCCGAAGCGGCGGGCCACGTCCGATTCGGCCGGGGCGGCATCGACGAGGCGGGTTAGGGGCGTGGCCGTGGTGTAGGTAAAGCCTTGGAAATGGCGACGGTATTCTTTCACCGGCTCGACCACGGTGGCCAGGGTTTGCAGCGCGGGCAGCGCGGCGGGGAAGGGTGCGGCCAGGTTGCGCAAGAGCAGAGCCGGGGCGCGGCGGTGCTGCAAACCCATTTTATCAAGCTCGTCCGACACCATCGCCAGCCGCCGATATAAATCAGGCACGTTCTGGCTCAAAGCGGCCGGACTCCAGAGCCGCTCGGCTACGGCGGCGGCGCGGGGCCAGAGGCGCGAGTCGAGCACGACGCTATCGGCAAACTCGGCCCACATGGCCGCTTCGCCGCCCAGCACCCGGCTTTGCAGCGAGTCGGGCACGCCGGCCAGCGGGTCGGCGGCGTAGTGGGCGGCAGCGCTTTGGTAGAGGTCCAGGTAGTAGCCGTGGGCGCGCAGGGCGGGGTGGCCCAGGCGCGCGGCCTCAGCCACGCCCTTCGGCCCGCGCCAGCTTTCTATGACGACCGGGCGGGGCAGGTCGGGGGCGAGAATCTCGTCCCAGCCGATGCCCGTCTTGCCCAGCCGCCGCAGCGTGCCCATTACGCGCCGCATGAAATACGCTTGCAGCAGGCGCTTGTCGGGGGTGATGCTGTCGGCCCGCACCATTTTATTGGCCCGCATAAAGGCCACGATGCGCGGCGAGCGGCGCCACTGCCGGCCGTCGTTTTCGTCGCCCCCAACGTGGAAATACGGGTCCGGGAACAGCCCGCTCATCTCTGTCAGCACCGAATCGAGCAAGCTGAACGTGGTTTCACGGGTCGGGTCGAGGGCCACGTTAGTGGTCCGAAACCCGGTGTGCGGCGCGTAAACCGAGTCGGTGGTCGAGGCCAGGCGCGGGTAGGCCACAATCCAGCTCGTGGTGTGGCTCGGCACGTCGAACTCGGGCACGACTCGGATGCCGCGCGCGGCGGCGTAGCGCACCACTTCGCGCACCTGGGCCTGGGTATAAAACAAGCCGTCGGCGCTGCCCGCCCGGTGCAGGCGCGGGTAGCGGCGGCACTCCACCCGAAAGCCCTGGTCATCACTTAAATGCCAATGCAGCACGTTGAGCTTGACGGCCGCCATCGCGTCGAGGTTGCGCTTGACGACGGCCACCGGTTGGAAGTGCCGCGCCGCGTCAATGAGCAGCCCGCGCCAGGCAAAGCGCGGCGCGTCCTGAATGTCGCAAAGCTGGATTTTAGAGCCGTCGAGCAGCTGCCGAAACGTGGCTAGTCCGCGCTGGATGCCCGCGTTGGAAACGGCCGTGAGCGTGGCCCCGGCGGGCGTTACGCGCAAGCGGTAGCGCTCGTCCGGGGAATTGGCCGGGCCGGTTACCTGGCGCTTGAGAGCCTGGTAGGGGTTGGTTTTGAAAGTGTAAAAGCCTTTTTCGTAAATTGCCTGAGCGGGCAGCGGTAGCAGCGGGCGCTGGGCGTGGGCGGCGACTATGCCGAGCAGGATAAATTTCCCGCAGAGGCTCGCAGAGGTAAAACGCAGAGGTTCGCAGAGCTTAACAATCCCTCTGCGAACCTCTGCGAAAACCTTAGTGAACGGAACGAAGGCGTGAGCCAACCTCTGCGCTAAAAACCTCATATCAACCCCCTGGCCTTAAATTCCAGGTATTTATTAATGGTATTGACCGTCAGCAATTGCGGAGCCGTAAGCAGCGCCTGAATGCCGTAGCGCTGCAATTCAAGCACAATCTGCCGCTTTTCCTGCTGAAATTTCTCGGCAATGGTCTGATTGTACACGTCTTCCGTCGTGTCGGCCGGCGCGTCCAAAAACGCGCGCAATTCAGTGTTCTCAAAAAACACCACTAACAATAAATGCTGCTTGGCCAGCCCGCGCAAATACGGCAACTGCCGCTCCATGCCCTGCAAAGTTTCGAAATTGGTGAATAAAATCAGCAAACTCCGCTGCTTGACGCGGGCGCGCACGGTGGCGTACAGCAGCTCGTAATCAGTTTCGAGGTACTTGGTTTTCTGCCGGTATAGCACTTCGAGCAGCGTCCGCAAGTGGCCCGGCCGGCGCTCGGCGGCGACGGTCGCGCCCGGCCGGTTCGAGAACGTAATCAGCCCCGCTTTGTCGTGCTTGAGCAGGGCAATGTTGCTCACGACGAGCGTCGCGTTGATGGCGTAGTCGAGCAGGCTCAGCCCCTCAAACGGCATCCGCATCACCCGGCCCTTGTCGATGAGGCAATATACCTGCTGGGCGCGCTCGTCCTGGAAGTGGTTCACCACCAGCGTGTCGGCACCGGGGCCGCCGGCGCGACGGGCGCTGGCTTTCCAGTTGATGGTGCGCGGGTCGTCGCCGGCTGCGTAGGGTCGGATTTGCTCGAACTCCATGCTCTGCCCCACCCGCCGGATGCGCTTCACGCCAAACTCCGTCAGCCGGTTATGAATGGCGAGCAGCTCGTATTGCCGCATCTGCAAAAACGAGGGATACACCGGCACCAGCCGCGGCTGCTCGAAGCGAAACCGCCGCCGCACCAGCCCCAGCGGCGAGGCCGCGTACACGTTCACGCGCCCAAACTCGTACTCGCCCCGCTTCAGCGGCCGCAGCTGATAGGTAATGACCTGCGTCTGCCCCGGTGCCACGCTGGCCCGAAACAGCACGTCGCGCCGCTGAAACTGGTGCGGAATCTCATCAATCACCTCCGCCTGAACCGTGAACCGGTAGCGGTTCTCCAGGAACAGCCGCACGTCGTTGTCGGAGCCGTTGGCGAGCTTGTCGCCCAGCACCCGCCGCCCGAAAACCGGACTGGCTTTGGCCGGCGCGTAGAGTAAGGCCGCGTCAATCGCCGTCAGCACGGCTACCACGCCCAGCAGCGCCTGCATCGGGCCGAGCAGCCAGGGCAGAAAGAACGCCACGACGAAGCCCGCGACGAGGGTGGTGAGGGCGTAGAAAAATCTGTTTGTTAGAAAAAAGCTCATAGTACAGCTTCGGGCGTTGCCGTTCGGGAAGTTCCCGCTGAGGTTCGCAGTGGTTTACGCAGAGGTTCGCGGAGGTTCAATCAGCCCGTTCACTTTGCGGATGATGCCGGCTTTGAGGCGCGGGACGTTGAAATTGATAAGCAGGCCCAGCTTATGGCCGGACAGCTTGAGGTAGGTGAGAAGCTGCATGTGGTGAACTTCCAGAATCGCCTCAACAGATTTAATCTCCACCACCACTCGGTTTTCCACCACTAAATCCAGGCGGAAGCCGACATCCATCGCTATGCCCTTATAGACCATTGGCAACGGTACCTGCGCTTGCGCAAGCAAGCCAGCCTGCCGCAGCTCAAACTGCAAAGCGGTTTCATAAACTGACTCCAGCAAACCCGGTCCGAGTTCGGTATGGACATCAAATGCCGCCTTCCTAATCAGGTAAGAAATATCGTTCTCATGCATAAATCTCAGCGAACCTCCGCGTTTTACCACTGCGAACCTCAGCGGGAACTTCCCGAAAGGCGTAACTACCGCGGCACCTCTACCGCTTGCAGCAGCTGTTTCACCACCTCGTCCGGCGTGCCGCCCTCCATTTCCCTTTCCGGGGTGAGCATGATGCGGTGGCGCAAGACCGGCGGGGCCAGAAACTGCACGTCTTCGGGCGTCACAAAGTCGCGGCCGCGGAGCGCGGCCAGGGCTTTGGCCCCGTTGAGCAGGGCCAGGCTGGCGCGGGGCGACGCGCCCAGATACAGCGACTTATGGGCGCGGGTCTGGCCGACGAGCTTGGCGATGTACTCGAGTACATTGGCTTCTACGCGCTGCTGGCCCACTTGCTGACGCAATTCGGCCAGGTCGGGGGCCGTGAGTACGGGCTTTACCCGGTCGAGCGGCGCGCCGCCGAAGCCGCTGTGGTGGCCTTGTAAAATCTGGACTTCCTCGGCCAGGGTCGGGTAGCCCACGTTGAGTTTGAACAGGAAGCGGTCGAGCTGGGCTTCGGGCAGGCGGTAGGTGCCTTCCTGCTCGATGGGGTTTTGGGTGGCGAGCACCACGAATGGCGAGCCGAGGTGGCGCGTGGTGCCGTCCTGAGTGATGGTGCGCTCCTCCATCACCTCGAACAAAGCCGATTGTGTCTTGGCCGGCGCGCGGTTGATTTCGTCAATCAGCACCACGCTGGCGAAGATGGGGCCGGGCCGAAACTCGAACTCGCCGGTGGCAGGCCGGAACACGCTCGTGCCGAGCACATCGGCCGGCATTAGGTCGGGCGTGAACTGGATGCGGCTGAAGGGCACGTCGAGGGTGCGGGCCAGCAGCTTGGCGGTGAGCGTTTTGGCCACGCCCGGCACGCCTTCGAGCAGCGCGTGCCCATCGGCGAGCAGGGCCGTAAGCAGCAGCTCCAGCAGGTCTGTCTGCCCGACGATGACCTGCCCGATTTGCTCGCGCACGGCCGCCGTCTTGGCCGTGAGGCGCGCCAGGTCCACGCGCGGGGCGAAGGCCGCCGCGCCGGTGGCCGGAGGGGTGCTCTGGGTGGCCGCATCAGCGCCCGCAAAAGCGTCCGCAGTGGCCGCCTCCGCCTCCGCAGCGGCTGGCTGTGGCAATGAAACGGAAGCTGAGGCACCGGCCGTACCGGTGTCGGCGGTGTCAGCGAGGGGGGCTGGGGTTGGCTCAGCTTTCGGAGGGGTCAGGAAGTCTTCGTTTTCCATTTCTAAAGTCAAGGTCGAAAATCAGGGTCAAAAATCAGGAAAAAACTGCTTGGATGAGCCGAAAAGACATCTTATCGGAATAATACAATCAGCTAAAAGCCAGCTTTCCGGGCACAATGCAAAAAGTAGTTTTCAGCGCGCCTCGCGTTTGAAATCCCGGATGGCACGGCTCAAGGTAAGCAGCTCCCGGTCGCTGACGGCGGGCGCGGTGCGGGCGAAGTTGATGAGGCGCGTCAGCTCCCGCACCCGCTCGGGGCTGAGGCCGGCTTTCTGGCTGAGGCGTTCCTGAAAAGCCGCGTCGGCGAGGTCGGGCTGGGTTTCCTGGAAGCGGGTGCGCAGGTAGTCCAGGAAGAGCGCGTTTTTTTTCTCCGCGATGCGGGCATGGTTGCTGCCCTGCTGGTAGAGGCTGGCCACGGTGCGCGTGAAAAGCAGCGTCGTGTTGGGCAGCGGCTTGAGCACCGGAATGACGCGCTGCCGCCGCCGGGCCTCAATGAAAATAAAAAGCGCCGCCGTGCCCAGCAGCAGGTAGTAGGCCCAGCGCAGCGCGTCGTGGTCGAGCAGTACCCGCAGCAGCGACTGTTCGCCCGTGCGGCCCTGCTTCTGGTACTCGTCCCACCACACGGGCTGCCCGGCGGGCAAATACGACAGGGCCGCCAGCGCGAACGGCCGCCGGGCCGCAGGCAGCAGGAAGTAGTTGCTCAGGGCCAGCGGGACGCTGCACAGCACCACGTGGCCGCGCCCGTGGGCCAGGCGCAGCACCACGGCGCGCCCCTGCTCGTCGGCGGCCAGCGCGGTAATCTCCCGGCTGGGGCCGGAGCCCGGGTCGGTGGCATCGGCGCGCACGGCCAGGTAGGTGCTGGCCGCCTGGTAGGGCAGGCGTAGCGTCGGGGCCGGGCCCAGCGCGGGGTTGAGAAAACGCACCCGCACCGAGTCGGTTTCGGACTGCCCGGCCGGGCGCACCCGGCCCGAGTCGGCATCGAGCGCCCGGATGCCGAGCGAGTCGGTAAACAGGTTGCGGCCACCGGGGCCGGAGCCGTCGAACCGCTCGGCGGCGATGAACACGTCGTTGCCGGCGGCCACGAAGCTGAGCAGCGCCCGCGCCTCCAACGGGCTGAGGGTGAAGCGCTCACTGACGAACAGGTAGTTGGTGGCCCGGTCAGGCAGCCGGGGCACCAGCGCGGCGCGGGGGCTTTCCCCTTCGTCGACCGTACCAACGGGGCTACTGCCCGCCGTGGACTCGGTGGCGGTGTCAGTTGGCGGAGCCTGCGGCACCGCATCGGCAGCGGTTTCCGGCTCGGTTGCGGTTTCAGCGCGGCTGACTACGACTGGTGCGACGGTCGTATCGGGCGCGTCGGCACTTGCGGACGCATCAGCGTCGGCGTCGGCCTCCTCATCGGCGGGGGCGTAGGTCGTGGCGGTCGTCGTGCTGTCGCCGTCCGTCGTCGTTACGGTCCGTTTGTAAAGCGGCGGGCGGCGAGTAGAGTCGACTTCGTTTTCGGTTTCGGTTTCCGCGTTGGTACCGGGCTCATCTCGGTCGAAAAACCGGTTGTAAACCGGCAGGCGCAGGCTTTCGACCGAGTCGGTGCCAAGCAGTGCGGGCAGCGCGTCGAAGAGGGCGTAAGTGCCGTACGGGATTTTATCTTTGTTGCTGAGCGTGGGCGTCCAGTCCAGCGGCTTGGGCCGGTAGTATTCGAGCGCCACGTAGGCGCCGAATAAGGCCAACAGTCCGAGCAGGTAGAAGCGAAAAGTCGTCATTGGGGGCAGCAAGCTACGTCAGGACTTCCTCATATACGGCCAGGTAGTCGGCCGCCGTTTGCGCCCACGAAAACGTGGCCGCGTGGGCGCGTAGCGCGGCTGCGCAAGCCCCAGGGTCGGCATCGTATTCGCGCAGCCCCGCAGCTAGGACGCGCCGCATCGCATCGGCCGAAAAGTCGGGGAAGTAGCGGGCGGCCGCGCCTCCTACTTCGGGTAAGGAGGTCAATTCGCTCAAAAACACGGGTTTGCCCAGCTGCATGGCTTCCACCACGGGCAGGCCGAAGCCCTCGGCCAGCGAAGGCTGCAAGTACGCCCGGCAGTGCTGAAAGTACCACGCCTTGTCGGCTTCGCTGATGCGCGTGAGCACCCGCACCCGGTTGGCCACCCCGCATTCGGCCGCCGCCGCCCGAATGCGGGCCACGTAGTCGGGCTCGGCCAGGCCGCCGGCCACCAGCAATTCCAGGTCGGTGCCGGGCAGCAGGGCGGGCAGCACGTGGAAGTTTTTCTTGGCATTGACCGAGCCCAGGGCGAACAAAAACGGCCCCGCCGGGCGGTAGGCCGGGGTGTGGTCGGCGGGGGGCAGGGCCAGCGTCTCCACGCCGCGCCGCACGTAGCGCAGCGGCTGCCGGCCGCGGTAGCCGAGCAGGTCGGCGTGGGTGAGGATGTCCTGGCGCACAAAGTCGGAGATGGTGGCGATGAAGTCGGCCCGCGCCAGGTTGCGGCGCACGAGGGCCAGCTGCCGGGTGTAGGTGCGCTCGTCGGGGCTTTCGTGCAGGAAGTTCAGGTCGTGCACCGTGAGCACCACGCGCGGGCGCGGGCCGGGCGGCACGTACCAGCTCAGCTGGCTCGTGGCGTGCCAGAGGCGGAAACGCCACGCGCCGGGATGCACGTATTTCTGATGGCTGCGCTGCACCACGTACCGGACCCCTGGCCCGAGCGCGCCCACTACGCCAGGCGGCACGTAGCAGCTCAGCCGAAAGCGCTCGTTCTGGCGAATTAGCTCTCCGGCCAGCGGCCGCACGAAGTGACTGAAACCGCTGTGCGGGTCGCGCAGCGGCTCGCAGTCGAGACAGACGCTTTTTGTCAATGGTTAATGGTTAGTGATTAATGGTTAGTGCTCAATGGTTAGTCTGTCATTGCGAGCGCAGCGAAGCAATCGCATCTGTTAAGCGCGTCTGACGAGCCAAACAAGTGCGATTGCTTCGCTACGCTCGCAATGACAGACTAACCATTAACCATTGAAAACTGCCGGCCCAGAGCTTGCTGGGCGGCACGCGCCTCGGCGTAAAGGGCGGGGCTAAGCGGCAGCTCGCCGTACCAGACGTACTCGAACTGGCGGGTGAGCTCGGCGAAGGGCGGGCGCAGGGCCGGGCGAGGGCCGGCGGCGAGCTCGCGCAGGTAAGTCTGATTGGTTTTGTCGGGCTGCCAGTCGATGAGGCGCTGGTCGGCGAGCTGCTTGAGCAGCTGCAAATAGCCCAGGCGCACGGCCAGGCGGCGATTGCCGGCGGCTTCGGCTTGGGCCAGCAAAGCGGCAAAATCCAGCTCGTGAATGTTCTCGGTGGCCGTGTCGTAGCCCAGTGGCGCGCGGCGCGGCGAGCGGCCGAAAGCGGCCGTGAGGTCCACTTCCAGCAGCTTAAGCACGATGAACACGCCGGCGGCCGCGAAGAGAGCGTAAAAAACCCAGCGCCAGAAGCCTTGGTAGCTGGGGCGGCTCAGCCAGTAGCCGAGCCGCCCCAGCACCCGGTTCCAGAACCGGTCCCAGGCGCTGGGGCCGGGGGCGGCCGTGTCCTGGTAGCGAAACGCGCGCTGCCCGGCCAGCTCGTCGAGGCGGGCGCGGGCCGGTGCGGACTGCCGCAGACGCGCCCCGGCACCGGCATCGGCCGGCACCGGCCGGGCCACAAAGTGGGGTGCGGCGGCCGAGTCGGCCGCCGGCGCCGGGCGGGCCAGCAGCGCAGCGGGTGGCAGCGTCAGCAGCGCGCCGAGTAGCCCACCCAGCAGCACCTGACGCGCTGCTAGGCATTTTAACCAGCAGGTAATCGGCATAAGCTAAGCGTAAGTATTTAAGGTTTAGACATGAGACTTTGAGAGGTGAGACATGAGACTTTCGTCCGGGTGTAGTCTCACAGTCCCATGTCTCACAGTCTCCTATCTCAAGTAAAAGCTAGTATTCGCCCTCCTCGTCGGGGCGGAAAGACTGGTTGGTAGCCGGGCGCGGGGCTTGGCCGAGCTGCCCCACGAGGCCCCGCAGGCCCAGCCCTTCTTTCTGCTCCACGAGGTTGAAATACTGGAAAACCAGGGCCACGATGCCGGGCACGTACAGCAAAATCTGGCCGATAGCCGTGAAGCACTGCGTGGTGAGCATGGCCGCATCGGAACCCAGTCCGGGCAGGTGCGCCGCTTTGGCCCCGATTACCACGAACTGCGGAATCTGAAAAACCAGCCCGATGATGCCGCGAATAAAGCCCATCACCAGAATCAGCCCGACCGTGGACCACCAGTTTTCTTTCACCAGGTTGATGCTGCGGCTGAGCGTACCGCTGAAACTGGTTTCTTCAAGCACCAGCACGATGAAGAACAGCGCCAGCGGCACACTGAGCCAGATGAGCGGAATGAAGAAAAGCAGGGCTGCAAAGAAGCTCAGTATCCCCAGCGGAACCAGGTAGAGCATCATCCGGCCGAGGTCGCGCCGGATGTACGCCCCCACCTGCCGGGGCTGCACTTCCTGCGCGGCGGGCAGGTCGAGGCGGGCCCGCACGTAGCCCACGGTCGTAATCGTGACCACCAGGTAAGCCAGCACCGAGCCGAGCACCCCCAGAATGGCCGAGCCGCCAAAGCCATCCGCGAACAGAGCACTGAAGTCGGGGGTGCCGCCGTATTTGCTCGACCGGCTGAACTCTTCCATGCGGCCTTGCAGCGTGACCTGCATCAGCCCCAGGGCAATGCCCGAAACGAGGGCGATGGGCAGCACGAAATAGGCTACGCAGCGCCCCAGGGGCTGAAAATGGGCGGATATAAACCCAAACGTGGCGTTGATTTTTGCCCCGAAGTCGCGCGGCTGCCGGAAGTCGGCTTCGGTCAGGTAGGCGTTTTTCATAAATGAATTTTGGGATTAGAGATGCCAGATTAGGGACAGGCCAGTTCAGACGGTAGGGGGCTCAGCGGGGGCCAGGCCCTGGCTACGCACCTGGCGCGGCAGCCAGACGTAGTACCAGCCGATGAAGGCGGCCGACGTGCCGATGATGGCCAGGCTGACGGGCAGCGGCATTTCGGTGTGGCGCGTGACGAAGCTTTCCAGAAAGCCGGCGATAACGAAGAGCGGCACCGTGCCCACGGCCACCTTGAGGCCCGCACGGGCCGCCCGGCGCAGGGCTTCGGTGCGGGTAAAAGTGCCCGGAAACAGAATGCCCTTCGCCAGAATATAGCCCGCCCCGCCGGCCACTACGATGGACGAGATTTCGAGCGTGCCGTGAATCCAGATGCTGAGCAGGGCCGCCACAAGCACTTGCTGGCGGTAAAAGAAAAACTGGAACGCGCCGAGCATCACCCCATTGTAGAACAGCATGTAAGTGGTGCCCAGTCCGGCCGAAATGCCCAGGGCGAAGGCCAGCAGCGCCACACGCACGTTGTTGAAGGTGATGGCGAGGAACATCGGGGTTTCGTCCATGCTCTTGTAGATGGCCATCGGGTCGCCGCGGTGAATGTTGTCCAGCGTACGGTTCACGTAGTCGTCGCCGAGCACGACGCGCACGAACGTCTCGTCATAAGCCGCCGATAAGGCCCCGATGCACGCGCTGAGCAAAGTGATGAGCAGTGCCCAGCGCAGCTCGCGCTGGTGCTGGCTGAGTACGAGCGGCACCTCGCGCAGCCAGAACCGGGCGAAGCGCCCGCGCGGCTCGGGCCGGTTGCGGTACAGGGCCTGGTGCTGCCGGCCGGCCAGCCGGTTGAGATAAGTTGTCGTGTCCGACTCCGGATAAAACGTCTGGGCGTAGGCCAGGTCGTCGGTCAGGGCCACGAAGCGGGCGGCCAGCTCATCCGGGTTCTGGGCCATCTCGGAGCCGGCGGTTTCGTAGCGTTGCCAGCGCTCCTGGTTGAGGCGGCGGAAAAGGGCTTCGCGCATGGCGGGGAGGGGGCGGACTGGCGGCTGAGTTTTGTGCGGGTAAATGTACTAGCCGTCCGCCAACGGCTCGCCTCGCAAACCAGAAGGCGTCTGCGGCGTTAGGTTCGTGGTCGCGCCGCTTTCTTTCGGCCCTGTTTCCCGCTTAGCTCCTCGTGCCCCCCGCGCCCCATGCCTACCGTCCGCGTTCAAACTACCCAAAACGTCAGCCTCGAATACGAGGTGGCCAGCCTCGGCGACCGCATTCTGGCTACGCTGGTCGATTATCTGCTCTACGCGGTGTGGTTTATTTTCGCGGCCGTGCTCACCAATGGCCTGGACCTGGAGAAGTACGTGGGCTTCGTGCTGGCGCTCACGCCCACCACGTTCTATCACCTGGCCTGCGAAATTTATTTCAACGGCCAGAGCCTGGGTAAGCGCGTCCGCTCGACCCGCGTGATGCGCCTCGACGGCACCCGGCCCAGCCTCGGCGACTACGCGCTGCGCTGGCTGCTGCGTCCGCTCGAAGTGCTGGGCTTTTACGGCGCGCCGGCCCTGCTCACCATCCTTATCAATGGCAAAGGGCAGCGCCTCGGCGACCTCGCGGCCGGCACCACCGTCATCAGCCTCAAGGCCCGCCCCGAGCAGGGCAGCTTGCTTCAGGCCGCGCCAATTATGCCGCCCGGCTACTCCTACCAGCCTATATTTCGGCAGGCTGCTCAGCTCGCCGACCACGATGCCGCCCTGCTGCGCCAGCTGCTGAGCCGCGGCGTGGCCCAGCAAAACTTCGTGCTGCTCAACGAAGCCGCCACCAAAATCAAAGCCATCCTTGGGGTGCAGTCCGACCTCGGCGACGAGTTGTTTCTGCGCACCGTGCTGCTCGACCACGCCCATTTGCTGAGCGAAGAAAGTGGTGGTAGGTAAGCGAAAGCGCGCCGTCAGAAACCCAGCTTACACTCGAAAACAAACGTCCCCGCTCGCAGCCGAACGGGGACGTTTTTCAAGCGAAGCGAGCGCTCGGATTACTTGACCGAAATAACCGTCGTGTCCGACTGCGAGTCGTGCAGGCCCCGCTCACCAATAAGAAAAGTAATGGCATCAATCAGAAAGATGATGTTAAGCAGCCGCCACAAGCTGCGCTTGAGTACGGCCTCGTCCGTGACTGGTGAGCCATCCAACATGACGGCTTTGGTGCCAAGGATTTTTTTGCCTAACGTTTGGCCAGTTCCCTTCTCCTGGAAATAGTAGTAGGCAAACTGCAAGCCTATGCTGATAGGGTAGGCCAAAGTCCCCCCCAGGCTTCCCATCACGGATGCCAACGCATACTGAATGATGCCACCAACGAAACCGACGATAATGGCATCAATAATAAACTCCCCGAAGCGGGTGCCTTTGCCTACGGGCACCACGGCGCGGGTGCCCATGCCGGGTGCCCCATACGAGGTAGTGCCGAAAGAATTAGGAGAAGTAGGTTCCATGAAAAAAAATGTTTGGGGGTTGAAAAAAGGGAAAGTAAAAAAGCGCGACGGTGGGCTTAGCGCGAAGCTGAGGCCGTAGGAGAACGAGTAGCAAGCTTCGGCGGCGAATCGGGAGGCTAGTTACGAAAAATATCTTATCGGCCCACCAAAAGCGGTTTTCTCTTGGGCATCGGTCCGGCCCCCGCGCTGGGCTTTTTCCCCCTTGCGCCCGGCCCGGAATCGTTGGCTCTCGGATGCGGTCGGCCTCTCGCAAGCAGCTGGCCGGCCGTGCCGAGCCCCGGCGCCACTCGTTTCGCGCCCGGTAACTCAGCAGAGGTTTATGGGAGCAAGACGGGCGCGAGGTAAGGGCCGGACCGCGACACCCGGCTGGTGCGCGGCCCGGCCCCGGCTCAGCAGCAGGCAGAACCGTTGTTCAAGCTCAGAAAGGGTGTTGAAACGCGGCCCAATTGAGCAACACTCTTCCTAATAACTTCCCGATTGCCAGCCCTATTGCCCTGGCTACGAAGAGTGCGATTCAGTCTTGAAATTGCCAAACTATTGCCTGGTCCTGGCTCCGCTAGCCTAGCCCAACCAGAAACGCCTCCGCCTGGCTCAGGTGAGCCGCCTGTTTATCGGCGCTCATCTTGTCGAACGTCGAGACGAGCATCCCCAGGCGCGGGTTCTGGAGGAAAAAATCGCGGTGCACGTGCATGAAGCGCCAGAACAGCCCATCCCAGACGGCCTGCCAGGGGCCTTTGGGGAAGTCGCCCATCTTCATCAAATAGTTGCTGCCGCTGATGTAAGGCTTGGTCGTCATCAGCCCGCCGTCGGCGAATTGGGTCATGCCGTAGGTGTTGGGCACCATCACCCAGTCGTAAGCGTCCACGTACATCTCCATGAACCACTGATGTACGGCATCGGGGCTGAACTCACAGAGCAGCAGAAAGTTGCCGAGTACCATGAGCCGCTCGATGTGGTGGTTGTAGCCCGTGCGCAGCAGTTTTTTGATGGTCATGTCAATTGGCGCGATGCCCGTCGTGCCGTCGTAGAAGCTCTGCGGGATGGGCCGCGTGAAGCCCCAGAAGTTGCGCGTCCGCTGTCGCCGCCCCTCCCGCTCGTACACGACCCGGATAAACTCGCGCCAGCCCAGAATCTGCCGCACAAAGCCTTCGAGCGAGTTCATTGGCACCTCGTTGTCCGAGGCGTAAGCCAGCGTCGCGTCCAGCACCTGCTGGGGCACGAGCAAGCCCACGTTGAGCATGGGCGTGAGCACACCGTGGTAGAGAATGTCCTCGTCAGCCACGAGCGCGTCCTCATAAACCCCGAATTTGCTCAGCCGCTGCCGCAGAAAGTTTTCCAGCCAAGCTTCCGCTTCGGCAAACGTGGTCGGATACGAGCCGCGCCCGCCGCTGAACGGCGCGGCGGCCGAGCCGAGGTGGTCGGCGAAATGCGCGCCCACGTAGGCCCGCGCCTCGCGGGTAAACTCGTTTTCGGCCGGAAACGGGTAGGCCGGCACCGTTTCGCCCTTCGGAAACCGGCCCCGGTTGTCGGCGTCGAAGCTCCACTTTCCACCCAAAGGTTTATCGCCGTCTTCGAGCAGAATACCGTGCTGCTTACGCTGCCAGACGTAAAAATCGGTCTGAAAGTACGGCCGCTTACGCCCCTCGAAATACCCGGCCAGCTCGGGCAGCGCGTTCACGAAGTAGGGCGTACGGTAGGCGCTCAACCGCACATTGTGTTGAGCGGCGGCTTTGCTCAGGCGGCGCGTGAGCCAGTCGTCCACGAGGTCGGCGTGGTGCAGGCTGGTATAGCCGCGCCCGGCCAGCGCCGCCACCAGCCGCCGCACGTCGCTCAGCGGCCCGGTGGCCTCCACGTATTCGACCGCGTAGCCCAGCTCGCGCAAGTAACTGGCATAAAAGCGCATACTGGCCCGGTGCAGCACCAGCTTCTGCTGATGAAACGGGAACTGCCGAAAATACAGCCACTCCTCGACCAGCACCACCGGCCGGCCGGGCACCAGGGCCGGGTGTTGCTTGAAAAGCTGATGCGGAAAAACGAGCGAAACGTCCAAAACAGGGGTGGGGCGGGACTGGTGCGCCGCCGGGGTCCAACCACTGGCGCGGGGTGCGGGTTCGGGGTGGTGGTTGATATCTTAGGCAGGGGAAGCGCTGGCTCGCCGGGCGTTCACCTCACCCCCCTAGCCCCCCTCTCCCGTGGAGAGGGGGCCCTAGTTCTAGCTTCTAGTCCTACGTCTGTTCTAGAGCTAGTTCCCCCTCCCCACGGGGGCTAGGGTGTACACATAAGTGGCAGGGCGGGATTAATTTTGGGTCAATGGCACAGTTTGGCGACCTTCGATTGGAAAAAAAAGCGCGGTTTTACGGGCCGCGATTCAGCAGCATCACTGCCTGGTGGTGCGCCGCTTGGCC
>JANXNW010000307.1 GCA_025353905.1 Hymenobacter sp. | reverse complement strand
GGCTGGGGTAGATTTTTAGTTTTGGGTTGGTGGTTGGTGGTTGGTGGTTTTTGGTTGGTCATTGCGAGCATGTTGCGCATCAAGCAAGGGACGAAGCAATCGCACCTGAACGGCCGCGCTTGACGAGCTTAACAGAGAACTGAACAGGTGCGATTGCTTCGCCGCGCTCGCAATGACCAACCAAAAACCACCAACCACCAACCACCAACCCAAAACTAAAAATCTACCCCAGCCGCAACTCCAGGCTGACGGTGGTGCCCTGGTCGGGGGCCGACTGCACGTCGAGGGCCGCGCCGAGGTAGGCAGCGCGGGCGCGCAGGCTGCGCAGGCCCACGCCGCCGGCGGTGGCGGCGGGTTCGAAGCCCCGGCCATCGTCTTCGACTACGAGCTGCAGCGAGTCGGCGTGGCGCATGAGCTGCACCAGCACCTGGCTGGCGTGGGCGTGGCGCACGGCGTTGGTAAGCAGCTCCTGCGTGATGCGGTAGAGCGACACTTCGGTAGCCGGGTCGAGGCGGGTTTCGAGGCCGTGGAGCTGCAGGCGCACCTGCAGCGAGCTGCTCTGCTGCACGGTGGCGCACAAGTCGTGCAGGGCCTGGGCCAGCCCAAACGCCACTACGGCTTCGGGCAGCAGGTTGCGGGCCACCCGGCGCAGCTCGCCGATGGAGCTGTCGAGGTGCACAATCGCCTCTTGCAGCAGCTCGGTGGGCTCGTCGGGCGGCGGGCGGCGCGAGCCGGGCAAGGTGGCAGCAGCAGGTGCGGCCGGCGGCGGGGCCAGCCGGCTGCGGGCCGAGCCCAGGTAGAGCTTCACCGTGGCCAGCATGCCGCCCACGCCGTCGTGCAGGTCGCGGGCCACGCGGCCGCGCTCGTCTTCCTGGCCCTCGACCACGGCCCGGGCTACTTGCAGGGCGCGGTCTTGCTCCAGCTGCTGCAGGCGGCGGGCTTGCAGCTCCTGCTGCTGGCGGGCCAGGCGCCGGCGGTTGCGCAGCAAGCCCAGCGCCAGCGCGCCAATGCCGGCCAGGGCCACCGCCAGGGCCAGGTAAACGGTGTTCAGGCGGCGGGCCTGCCGCAGGGCTTGCTGCTGGGCGGCCTGCTCGCGGCGCAACCGGGCCAGCTCCCGGGCCTGCTCGCGGGTCCGGTACTGGGTTTCGAGCGCGCTCACTTGCTGCCGCACGGCTTCGCCGGCCAGCGAGTCGCGCAGGTCGTGGCCCCGGCGGTAGTAAATCAGCGCCACTTGCCACTGCCCGGCCCTTTCTTCGAGCTGGGCCAGAGCCTCTAAGCTGGCCATGCGCTGCTGCGGGTCGGCGAGGCGCTCGCTCAGGGCCAGGCTGCGCCGCAGCGCAGCGCGGGCCGGGGCCGGGCGGCCCAGCGACACGTCGAGCTGACTCAGGCTGAACAGCAGCCGGGCCTGGTCGGTGGCCGCCCCCTGGCGGGTGGCTGCCGCCAGGGCCTGCTCCAGCGCCGTCCGCGCCGCGTCCGGCTGCCGCACCAGGATGTAATAGTCGCTCAGTTTGCTGTAGTAGGCGCTGGTAAAGAGCGTATTGGCTGGCAGCAGCGCCTGCGCCGCGCGCAGCTGCTGCCAGGCGCTGTCGGGTTCCTGGCGCACCAGGTGCCGGCCGGCCAGCTGCAGGTAAGTGGGCAGCAGCTCGACAGGGCCGGGCGCGGCGGGGCGGGGGCGCAGGGCCACCGCGAGCCGCCAGTAGCGGGCCGCCTCGCCGGGTTGGCCCAGCGCCTGAAAGCAAGTACCCAGGTTGCCATACACCGTCAGCAGCATGGGTGGGGTGGGCGAGGAGCCGGGCAGCAGGGCGGCGGCGCGCAGGTAGAAGCGGCTGGCGGCCTCGTACTGGCCCTGGCGCTCGGCCACGTTGCCGCGGTTGTTGGCGATGGCAGCCAGCAGCCGGCGCAGGCGCGGGCTGGGCTGGCGCCGGTAGAGCGAGTCGGCCAGGGCCTGGGCGCGCTGGCCGCAGGCGGCGGCGCGGACGTTGTCGTGGCTGATAATAGCCAGCGAGCCGAGCTGCAGCCAGCCGTGGGCCTGGCCGTAGCCGAAGCCCGCCCGGCGGCTCAGGGCCAGGGCCAGCCGGGCGGCCTGCCCGGCCCCGGCCGTGTCGGTAGCGGTGAGGGCCGCCGAAAGGCGCAGCGCCGTTTTGGCGCGGGCCGAGTCGGGGGCGGGGGTGCGCAGCGCTGCTCGCAAGCTGTCGGCCGCGACGGTAGGACCGGACTGCTGCGACTGCTGAAGCGGCTGGGCCGGCGCGTGCCGGGCGCTGACCAGGCTCAGCAGTAAGGCCAGCACCAAAGCCAGCAGCCCCGGCGACAGCCGGGCCGGGCGCGGAGCCGTCAGCCGGGAATGGGTCGGAATAAACACTCGATTGTGCGGCTGTGAAAGCAAGCTGGCTGACGGCGTGGGCAAGTGCCAGCGTGGCGCGGGCCAAAGGTGGGCCAAAAACTACTGGTTTTCTGGTAGGGCAAATTACTGCTTTCCGATGAAGTCCGCCGGGTGGGGGTCGCCGGAGCTTTGTCTCATTCCTCCACCACCCCAAAAACCCCCTTCCAGACCATGAAAAACGCCCTTGCCTCCGCCGCTATTGCTCCGCGCTGCCCCGTCAGGGCCAGCGCCGGTCGCCCCACCGCCACCGCTGACTTTTCCTCATTTTTTTCACCCATTTCCCTCACCAATTACTTTTTTTCAACCATGAAAACCCTCGTTCTTACCCTCGCTCTGCTGACCGCCTTGCTCGGCTCGGCCTTCGCCCAAAACGTACTGCGCACGGCCGCTCTCCGCACCGAACCGCGCTCTGAGCCGCGCACCGGCCGCCCCGCTCAGAGCGGCGGCCTGCTCACGGTGCTGCGCGGTACTCCCAGCAGCCAGTCTGAACCTGCCCGCCGCCGCAGTTCCGGCAACTGCGATTCGCGCGCTGGGCGTTGGTCTGGCTCGGTTCTGCAGGTGAACTGGCCCGTGCTGCTGGGTTGGCCCACCGAGGAGGTCGAGCGCGTGGTGCGGGTTCGCCGCGCCCCGGCCGGGGAGGCAACTGCCCGCTTCGGCCTGAAAGCCGGCCTGAGCGTGGCCAGCTTCCGGGGCAGTGATGTCCAGGAAGGCTTTACGAGCGTACTCGGGGCCAACGGCGGGCTCACGGCCGATTTTAGCCTGAGCGACAACTTCTCGTTTCACCCCGAGCTGCTGTATTCGCAGAAGGGGGCTAAGGTGGACCAGACGTACAGCGACGAACTGCTGGGTCTGCCGGTGTCATTGCGCCTCAGCGGCCCGGTCCGGCTGCACTACCTCGACCTGCCGCTGCTGCTGCGGGCCCGCACCAACGGCTTTTTTGTGGAAGCCGGCCCGCAGCTGGGCTACCTGCTGGCTCAGAAGAGCACCATCACCACGGCCGTTACCATCACGGTGCCCGGTACGCCGCCGATGACTGAGAGCGAAACCCAGACCGATACCAGCCTCGACGGGCTGCGCCGCCTCGACGTGGGCTACGTGCTCGGCGTGGGCTACCAGCTGCCCCAGGGCCTGGAAGTTGCCCTGCGCTACAACGGCGGCCTGACCAACCTCGACAACGACCCCGACCGCAACGCCCGCACCAAAGCCCGCAACTCGGCCTTCCAGGTGCAGCTCGGCTACGCGTTCGGCGGCGGGCGCTGATTAAGCCATCAACCCCAACCGAAGGTCAGCGAAGCTAACGGAGTTGCGTAACACAGCTGGGGGTTGGCGCAAAGCGCCAACCCCCAGCTGTGTTGTCAGGCAGGCCGAACCCCAACGGGGTTCCGTAGCTCGTCGCTGAGAACGCGCACTGGTACGGAATCCTGTTAGCTTCGCTGACCTTCGGTTGGGGTTGATGGCTTTTGCTTCCTCACGCTAGGGCTTATGCTTCCTCACGCTTTGCGTAAGTCCTATCACCTAATCACTTCCACCCAGCCCTTGACAGCGGGGGTGCTATCGTCGAAGCTGAGCAGGTAATAATACAGGCCCCCGGCCAAGCCCGCCGCGCCCCAGGTGCCGCGGTACGCGGGGTCGTCGTGCACGAGCCGGCCCCAGCGCGAAAACACCTGCAGCCGGGGCGGGCAGCCGCCGAGGCGCGGCTTGAACAAGTCGTTCTGATTATCGCCATTAGGCGTGATAACGTTGGGCACCAACGGATTGCGCACCGTAATTGGGGCCAGCGCGTACGTGCGTGGGCAGGGCGCGGGGCCGAGGCGCACGGTAAGCGTGGGCTGATAGGTGCCCCCCGCCGCGTAGACGTGGGCCACGCTCGGACCGGTTACCACGGCCGAGCCGTCGCCGAAATTCCAGCTCAGCACGGCCCCGGCGGGCGGGGCGGGGTTAGTGCTGAACTGCACCGTGTAGGGGGCAATATCGGACGGGGCCGTTCCGCCGGTAGGGGCCGCTCCGGCGGCCGACGGGCAGGCCAGCGGCTGCGCCACGGGCACCAGAGCCGGGTCGGCGAGCTGCGTGAAGCGGCGCGTGGCCGTGACCGGGCAGCTCGTGCCGGCGTTCACGGTGTAGGTGAGGGCGTAGGTGCCGGGGCCGGGCGCGACGAACACGCTGCTGCCCGCGCCGCTCTGCAAGCCGGGTCCGGCCCAGATGCCGCCGGCCGGCGTGGCCCGCAGCCGGATGACCGCGCCCGCGTTATCGGGGCAGATGACCGTGTCGGGGGGTACGCTCACCGGCACGGCGAACAGCACCGTGATGACGGCCGTAGCTGCCGTGCTGCCCGTGGCGCAGGCTGTCAGCGCGGGCGGGGTGTAGGTCAGCGTTTGCGGCCCCACCAGCGCCAGCGTGGGCGTGAAGACGAAGCCCGCCGCCACCGAGCCGCTCACGCCGGGGCCGCTCCAGGTGCCGCCCGCCGGGCTGCCGCTGAGCGCCACCGGCCCCGAGCCCGCACACACCGGGGCCAGTGCGGCGGCCGTGGCCACCACCGGCGCGTTCACCGTTATCGTGAGCTGGGCCGAGGCGGCGCAGGCCGCCACCACGCCCGGCGCCAGGTAGGTGAGCACCTGTACGCCCGCCAGCGCCGGGCTGGGCGTGAAGAAGAAGCCCGCCGCCAGCGAGCCGCTCACGCCGGGGCCGCTCCAGGTGCCGCCCGCCGGGCTGCCGCCGCCCAGCGCCACCGGCGCGGCGTTGGCGCACAGCGTCTGGGGCGGGCCGACGCTGGCCGTAATCGTTTCGAAGTTGAGCTTGAAGGCCGCGTTGTTGCAATAAATCCCCGTCCCGTTGATGGGAACGCTGCCGTTGGAAGCCGAATAGGTATTGGCCCCCGGCGGCACCGGAAAGCCCGTGCGGTTGAAGCACGAGCAGGCTGCCGCGTACACCACCCCGCGCGGGTCGAAGCGCGAGGTGCCGCCGTCCACGTGGTCGCCCTCCGAATTGGGGGTGGGGTCGCCGTAGTAGGTGGCGTAGCTCAGCTCGGTGAGCCCGGCCGAAAACTGGGCCAGGTAAAAGTCGGAGCCCGCTGTGGGGTTGTCCGGCGCCCGGCGTACGGCGTTGGCCGTGGTTGCCATGCCGTGGGTGTAGCCGTTGCCGAGTATCTGATTGACCTGCCCTCCCCAGCCGCTGGCGTACACCCGGTCGCACTGGTCCACCAGAAACGCGGTGGGCGAGATGTCAATCGTGGCCCGCCCACTGCCAAACACGGTGCTCAGCAGGCTGCGGTCGAGGTCGGGGCTGAGCTTCTGAATAAACTGCCGCGAGCCGGCGTCGCGGTAGGTGCCCGCGCTCACCGGCCAGTTGCCGAGCGTCTGGCCCAGCAAATACACGCCCCCATCGGAGCCGAGCTGCACGAAGTACGCCTGGTCGTAGGCGCTCGTGCCGAGGTAGGTGGCGCGCTGCACGGCGCTGCCGTCGGCGGCGAGGCGGGCCACGAAGCCATCGACATTACCTTGGGGGCTAGCCTGATACGCGCCCGCCGCGCCCGGCTGGGCCACGCTGACCGGCAGGTTGGGGCTGAGCGTACCGCCCGCCACGTACACCCGCCCCTGCGGGTCGAGCTGAATCGAGTAGGCCGCGTCGGCGGCCAGCCCGCCCAGGTAGCCGCTCCACACGAGGCGGTCGAAGGCGGGCGCGAGCTTCACTACCACCGCGTCGCAGGTGCCGCCCCGGTACGTCGCCCCGAAGCTGCCGGCCGTGGTCGGGAAGTTGGGCGAGCCGCTCACCGAAGCCAGGTACACGTTGCCCGTCTTGTCGATGGCCAAATCGCCCCGAAACGGGTCGCCGTAGTTCTGGGGCAGCTGCCGCACGGTCGAGGAAGCCTGGTAGGCCGCGATGCCGTCGTTGCCGCTGCCGCCCAGGTAAGTCGAGGCCAGCAGCGTGCTGCCATCGGCGCTCAGGCGGGTCACGACGATGTCTGACCCCTCGGTTACCTGGTAGATAGCCTGCCCCGTATCGCCAAAGGGCGACACCGACTGCCCGCCCCCGAAAGCGCGCTGCACGGCCGAGCGCGTGGTGGGATAGTTGGTCGAAGACGTGCTGCCGAGCACCACCAGCTCGCCCTGCTCGTTCACGTCGAGGCTGCTCGGAAAGTCGCCGCGGTTGCCGCCCAGGTACGTGGCCCAGACCCGCGCCGCCGGCCCGCTCACGCTGGTGTTGTACTTGATGAGGGCGATGTCGATGATGGCCCCGAAGGTGGTCTGAAACGCGCCCGGCGTGTTCGGAAAGCTGGGCAGCGCGTTCATATCATCGAGCACGATGCCGCCCGAATACAGGTTGCCCGCCGCGTCGTACGTCGCCGTGAAGCCCCAGTTCGAGCCCTGCGCCCCGGAATAAGTCGAGAAAATCACGGTCGGGTCGATGACCAGCGGCCGGGCGTGGTCGTAGCGGCCCAGCTCGAACGAGACTTCGCCGTCGGCCCCGGTGAGCTCCGTCCGGCCAGTCGCCGTGGCCACCGGCCGCAGGCGGTAGCGGCAGGCCACGGGCTGACGCTGGCCGGTGGCGGGGTCGGTCTGGTATGCGTGGGGCCGCAGCTCGGTGAGCTCGCCCACGCTGGTGCCCACGTGTAGCTGGCCGTCGGCGCTCAGGCGCAGGCTGCTGGGGCCTTCGTAGCGCAGCCGCACCCGGTTGGGGTCGGCCCCGGCGCTCACCTCAAAGTCGTATTCGAGGTGCTGGGTGGCGTTTTCATAAAAGCGCGCTCCGATGCCGGGCCAGGGCGCGGCGTAGCGCACCTGCCGAAAGCCGGGCACGGCCGTCGCCCAGCGCGCCGGGTCGGTGCCGTGCAGGTAGTGGCGCACTTCGCCCGAGGGGCGCGTCGGTTCGAGGGCCGCGCTGGTGTCGGCCTCCACAAAGCGCACCCGCAGCTGGTGGCCGCGCACGGGCGCGGCGGTTTTGGGCGTGGGTAGGGAAGTGGGCGCGGCGCTGGTAACGGGGTCGTTGGCAGCCGGGGCCTTCAGATGCGGGTGCTCGATGGGGGTGAGCAGCACGTAGCGCAGGCCGCCGGCTTCGAGGCAGAGGTGGCCGCCGGTCACGGCCGCCGCGTAGCGCACCGTGCCCGGCCACTGGCCCCGGTTGGGCACGAACTCCAAGCTGGGGTCGGCGGCCGGGGCTGAAGCCGGGGTCAGGACTGGAGTTCGGGCCAAAGTATGAGCCGAAGTTTGGGCGCGGCCGGGGCCAGCGAGCGCCAGTAGCACCAGGGCGAGGTAAGCGGTTATTCGCATAGAAAAAAGCTGCTGGGTAGGGAGCTGGTAAAGCTACTGAAAAAACCGGGCGAGCGCTGCGCCGCTCTACTTTTACCCCGTCGTGCGCCGCCTCCTGTCTTACCGTTTTACCCTGCTCGTGCTGTTGGGCCTGCTGCTGAGCTGCCTGGCCGAGCGGGTGTCGGCGGCGCAGCTCAGCGTGGCCCCGCTGCTGGCCCTCACCGTGCCGGGCTGGCTGCTGCTCACGGCCGGGCTGGCCGCGCGCTGGGCCTGGCGCCGCCGCCGCGTAGCGCTGCTGCCGCTGGCCGCCCTCATGCTGGCCTGGCCCCAGGTGCAGCGCGGGTTTCCGCTGCGTTTAGTGCCTGGTGCCTGGAGCTTGGTGCCTGGTCCGAATGATGAACCCCCAACCCTAAGCCCCAAGCACCAGGCACCAGGCACCAAGCCCCAAGCACCAAAAACCCTGCGCCTGCTCTCGGCCAACGTGCGCATTTTCAACGTGTACGCCCACTTGCGGCGGGCCGACTCCACCGCGCCGCGCCGCTTCATCAGCTGGTTGGCCGCCTCGCCCGCCGACGTGCTTTGCCTGCAGGAGTTTTACCAGGAGCCGGCCGGCAGCCAGACCCAGGAGGGCGAGTTGTTTCGGGTTGGCGAAAAACTCGGGGCGGGCAGCGGCCGGCAGGGGTTCGTCTCGAAAACGCTGACCAACAGCGCCGGGGCTGAGTTCGGATTGGCTATTTTCTCGCGGCTGCCCATCGTGGGGCGGGGTGAAATCTCGTTCGGCCGCCTCAGCCAGAACCACGCCATGTGGGTGGACGTGGCCGGCCCGGCTTCCGCCGACACGGTGCGCGTCTTCAATGCCCACCTGCAAAGCATGAGTCTCGACGAGGCCGACCTCGTGGCCGCCGGCACCACCCGCGCCGGCCTTGAAAACAAAGGCCGGGGCCTGCTGCGGCGCTTCGTGCGCGGGGCCGCCGCCCGCGCCTGGCAGGCCGATACGCTCGCGGCCCACATCGCCCGCTCACCCTACCCGGTGCTACTGGCCGCCGACCTCAACGACCTGCCTTACTCGTACAGCTACCAGCGCCTGGCCGGCTCGCTTCAGAATGCCTGGGCCACGGCCGGCTTCGGCCCCGGCAATACCTACCACGGCCGCCTGCCGCCGCTGCTGCGCATCGACCAGCAATTTGCCGGCCCCGCCTGGCAGGTGCTGGGCTGTAGAGTCCACGACGAGATTCCGTACTCCGACCACTTTCCGGTGGAGGGGCTGTATCGGTTGCGGTAGAACGCAGCCTTTGCTGCGTCAGCGAGCGGGCGGGGCCAAAAGCCGTCCGCTCGCTAACGCAGCAAAGGCTGCGTTCCACCTCACGCAGCAAAGGCTGCGTTCCACCTCACGCAGCAAAGGCTGCGTTCCACCTCACGCAGCAAAGGCTGCGTTCCACAAGGCGGCGGGCTACGCCCATTCGGAGTGAACTTTGCGGCTCCTATCCGCCTCCCCCGATGCCCCTCACGCTTTACAACACGCTCACCCGCCGCAAGGAGATTTTCGAGCCGCTGCACCCGCCCCTGGTGGGCCTTTATCTCTGCGGACCAACCGTTTACAACGATGCCCACCTGGGCAATGCCCGCGGGCCGATTGTGTTCGACGTGCTCACGCGCTATCTGCGTCACCTCGGCCACCAGGTGCGCTACGTGCGCAATATCACCGACGTGGGCCACTTGCAGGGCGACTCCGACGACGGCGAGGACAAGCTGCTGCGCGCGGCCCGCGCCCAAAAGCTGGAGCCCATGCAGGTAGCCCAGCACTATACCGTGCGCTACCGCGAGGCCCTGACTGCGCTCAACTGCCTGCCGCCCGACATCGAGCCCCAGGCCAGCGGCCACATCACCGAGCAGATTACCCTGATTGAGGAAATCATGGCTCGCGGCCTGGCCTACGAAAGCCAGGGCTCGGTGTATTTCGACGTGCCTAAGTACCAGGCTGAAGGGCTGAGCTACGGCCGCCTCTCGGGCCGGGTGGTGGAAGAGCTGCTGGCCGGCACCCGCGCCGAGCTGGCCGGGCAAGACGAGAAGCGCTCGCCGCTCGACTTTGCGCTTTGGAAAAAAGCGGCCCCGCAGCACCTCATGCGCTGGCCTTCGCCCTGGGGAGAGGGTTTCCCGGGCTGGCACCTGGAATGTTCGGCCATGAGCCGCAAGTACCTGGGTGCCAGCTTCGACATCCACGGCGGCGGGTTGGATTTGATGTTTCCGCACCACGAGTGCGAAATCGCCCAGAACGAGGCCAGCGCCACACCCGGACCAGGCGCGCGCGTCTGGCTGCACAACAACATGCTCACCGTGAACGGGCAGAAGATGAGCAAGTCGGTGGGCAACTTCATCACCCTGAGCGAGATGTTTCAGGGCCGGGCCAGCGCGCTGAGCCAGGCCTACTCGCCCATGACGCTGCGCTTTTTCTTCCTGCAAGCCCACTACCGCTCGCCCGTCGACCTGAGCGACGAGGCCCTGCAAGCCGCCGGCAAGGGCTATCGCAAGCTCATGAATGGGCTGCGGCTGCTGGATAAAATGGTTGCCAGTAGTCAGTTGTTAGTTGACAGTGAAACGAGTGCGAACCAGCAACTGACAACCAACGACGAGCAACTGACAACGCTCGCCAAAAAGCCGCTCGAATTTCTCGACGACGACCTGAACACGCCCCGCGCCGTAGCGGCGGTGTTCGACCTGCTCAAGCGCCTCAACTCGCTGGCCGCCAGTCCGGCCGCGCTCGCCGAGGTAAGTCCCGAAGCCCTGGCCGAGGCCGCCGCCGCCTACCGCCTCGTCGTGACCGAGCTGCTGGGCCTGCGCGAGGAGCCCCGCGCCCAGCCCGAGGCGTTGCTCGCGCTGGCCCTGAGTTTTTATCAGGAAGCCAAAACCGAGCGCGCCTACGACCGCGTGGACCAGATTCGGGCCGCCCTCAAAAGCCAGGGCATCGTGCTCAAAGACACCAAAACCGGCGTCGAGTGGGCCTACAGCGAAGAGTAGCGTGGGTCGCCGGCCCGCCGCCCGTTGCGTTTGATTTTTGCTTAAAAGCGGGTTAGCGACCCGCACGACTACTCCAGGCGGGTCGGGGACCCGCGCTACCTTTCGCCCGTGAAAAAACTCCTTTTCGTTGTCCTGCCCGCCCTGGCGCTGCTGCTCACGGCCTGCCCTTCAACCGACAAACCCGCCGACCAGCCCGCCGACCCCACCGCCGGTCAGCCCGCGACAAACGTCCGCAAGGCTCCCGCTTTCAGCGCCGATACGGCCTACGCGCTCACGGCGCGGCAGGTGGCTTTCGGGCCGCGGGTGCCGGGCCGGCCGGCCCACGTGGCCTGCGGCAATTACCTGGTGGCTATGCTGAAGCGCTACGGGCTGAAAGTGATGGAGCAGCCGTTCGAGGCTAAAACCTTCGACGGGCACACCATTCAGTGCCGCAACATTGTCGCCCAGTTTCAGCCCGAAGCGGCGCGGCGGGTGGCCGTGTTCGCGCACTGGGACACTCGCCCCTTCGCCGACGCCGACAAGGTGCACAAAAACGCGCCGATTGATGGGGCCTCCGATGGGGCCAGCGCCGTGGCCACGGCCCTCGAAATAGCCCGCACCCTGAGCCAGCAGCCCGCCGCCAACCGGCCCGCGGTGGGCGTCGATATTATCCTGTTCGATGCCGAAGACTGGGGCCACGACGACACCTATCAGGCCGACGTGCCCAATCAGCTCAAAGACGCCGGCACCGATACGTGGTGCCTCGGCTCGCAGTACTGGGGCAAGCACCTGCTGCCCGCCGGCTACCGCGCCGAGTACGGCATTCTGCTCGACATGGTGGGGGCCAAAAACGGCCGCTTCACCCGTGAAAGCCTCTCGCTGAAAAACGCCCGCCCGGTAGTGGATAAAATTTGGACCACGGCCGCTAAAATCGGCTACTCCGACTATTTCCTCTACCAGGACACGGGCGAGATTCTCGACGACCACAAGTACACCGCCGACGCGGGCGTACCCACCGTGGACATCTACGACCACCCGCCCTACGGCGGCGAGTCCTTTCCCGCCTACCACCACACCACGGCCGACAACATGAGCATCATCGACCGCAAAACGATGAAAGCCGTCGGCCAGACGGTTTTACAGGTGCTCTACAATGAGTAAGTTAATGTGCAAATGAGTTGATGTGCGAATGGGCGAATTGAAAAAAACGGCTGTTTCACGCCCTTATCTATTCCCTCATTTGCACATTTGCACATCAACTCATTTGCACATTAACCACGGCTTCCTCGGCTTGGCGCACGTAGCGCTGGGCGTGGGCGACGAGGGTTTCGAGCAGGTCGGTGAGGCGCAGGCGCAGCCAGGGGTGCAGCGGGCTGGGTACGCGCACGGTGCCGGCATCGACTTGGCGGGCCAGCAGCAGCAGGCGCAGCAGCTCGTCGAGCTGGCGGCCGAAAGCCTCGACCACCGTGCCGGTGAGGCGCACCCCGGTGGGAGCGTAGGCGCGGGGGCGGCGCAGCAGCTGCTCGCCCAGGCCGGTGCTATTGCCCCGGGCCGTAGCCGTGAAGTAGCGCCCCAGCCAGCCGCTGTGCACCCGCTCGCCGGGGGCCGAGCCGCGGGCTTTGGCCAGCCGCAAGTGGGCTTTGAGGGCGGGCAGGTAGTAGCCGCCCACCAGGTTGAGGTGCTCCAGGCACTGGGCGGCGCTCCACTGCTCAAAGCCAGGGCGGCGGTTGAGCTGCTCGCTGCTGAGCGGGCGCAGGCGCTGGTGAGCCCGCACCCGCAGGCGCAGCACCTGGTTGGTAAGTTGGTCGAAAAACTCGTTGGTGTCGCGTGTGGAAGCGGCCATGGGGTCGAGGTTAGCTGGCAGCGCAGTAAGTTTGAGCGGTAATGATACGGCATACCTCCTGATGCGGCCCCCGTTCTTACCCTGTTTTCATGCCGGCTCCGCCCCCGGCTTACCCGCTTTGCTCATGCGTTTTTGCTTACCTGGCTGGCGCTGGACGCTGGCCCTGTTGCTGCTGCGTGTCGCGCCGGCTCTTGCCCAAGCCGCGCCCAACCCGGTCGAGAAAATTGAGAGCCTGGTCACATTCGGGGCGCAGGCCCCGCGCAGCAGCGGCGACGACAACCACACCCAGACCTTCTTCTTCCTGGTGCCCAGCACCGAGCGCCGCCCGGTCTACATTCGCATTTTCGACCCCGACTGCGGTGGCGAGCTCGATGCCAAAGTCGGGGCCTTCGATACCCGCACCGAGTTTAGCCTTTACGGCGGCGAGGGCACCCACTCCGGGGCTGGGGCCACCGACCCGCGCGCCGACCTGCCCGCCCTGGCTGCGCCCACCGGCCGCCTCATGCAGCGCCAGGTGTTTGGCGTAGACCCGCGCTACGACGGCGGCTACTACAATTTCGGCCCGCTGAATCCGCTCGAAGGCGAGCTGGTCGAGCAGTTCGGGGGCCGCGTGTTCAAGGTCGTCGTGCGCGGGCTCAGCGGCAATGACGGCAACCTGTACCGCTTTTTTCTTTCTTCCAGCCCCGGATTGAGCGTGCCGCTGCCGGGCGGCAACATCTTCACTTACAAATATTGCTTTCGCATTCCGGCCGGGCCGCCCTCGGGCCGGCCGGTTACGGTGCACCTCTACCCGTTTGCTAACGAGCGCGTTATCAGCATCAAGCAAAGCAATTTCGACCTCGACCAGACGGTGCAGCTCACTATTTTCAGCGTAGCCAAAAACGGCCATTCTGCCCTGGTGAGCGGCGACGCCCGCTGGGCCAGCAGCCAGCTGCCCATCGTCACGTCCGAGCACGGCCTCTCGCTCGACTTCCGGCTGGTGAGCCGCTCCCCGATTTTTAACGACGCCGTTTTCTACGTAACCGACCAATACGACAAAGCCCTGCCGTTTTTCGCCGTCCCGCTCGGCGGCGTCCCGCACTACCGCTACGACATCGATATGAAAATCCACCGGTAATTTTTAACCCTTAATCACTGACCATTAATCCTTAAAAACTAGTCTCGTCTGGCATTCCGGCGGGGCGCGGTGTCGGATTTATCATCCGGGTTGCCTTCAGGCCGAAATGCCTCGCGGGCCTCGGAGCCGTAGTTTTTTGCTTTATCTGCGGGCGTCAAACTATCGTACTCGGGGCCGTGCGCGCCGGGGTTGGCATCGTCATAGGAGCCGCCTTCTGAGCCCAGGCCCTGGCTGGTGTCGCCGGGCTGCTGGCCGGCCGGCTGCGCAAAGCCGCTGCGCGCCTCGCCAGTGTCGGCCGGGCCGGGCTGAGCTTGTTCGCTGCGCTCATGGCCGTAACCTTCGCCCTGGGGCGCGGCAGGGGCATTTATTGGGGCCGGTGCGCCGGAACCGGACGCGGGAGCCGCCGTTTCGGCGTGGCCGAGCGCCCCGCCGCCGCTGCCCTGGTTGTCGTAGCCCCCGCGCGACGAGCGCCCGTCTTCGTGCTGGTTACGGCCCGTTTCGTCGGCGGCCACGTGGTGGTCGGCTGCGTCGGCGGGCAAGCCCACGCCCGAGGTGTGGCCGTAGTCGTCGGCGAAAGCCGCGCCGACGGTCGGCGCGCCGTTATCATTTTGAAATGCCGCGTCGGGGCCGGCCTTATCGGGCAGGTTGCGCGTGTCACGCGTGTTGCCCCGGCGGTCGGTTCCGGTTTCTGGCGACGACTCGTCGGGGCGCGGCGCGGGCGTATCGCGCACGGCGTGGCCCTGAAACTCGGGGCGCGCGCCCTGGCCGTCGTAAGTGCGGTAGGCGTTCTGGTCGGTGTGCGCCGCGTCGAGGCCGGGGCGCACGTTGCCGTCGCCGTAGTACTTTGCTTCGGTCGCACCGTCGTGCTCATCCTGGTGCTCGGTGATGTGGGCGCGGGTCTGGTCGCCGTAGCCGCCGTGGCTGTGGCCCTGGTGGCTTTGCGCCCCGAAGTCGCCCCGGTTGGCATCGGCGCGCTGGTTGCTGCCCCGGTTCGGGTCGTTGAGCACGGGCTGCGTGGCGTTGCTGAAGTTGCCGCCGTACTGGTTGGGCTGCTCAGGCGCGGCGGCTTCAGCAGCGGGCTTGGTCGGGTCGGGTAAGCGGGCCGACTGGTCGTCGGCAGCAGGAGCAGAGGTAGCCATAAAAACGGGCGGCGAATAGGAAAGCCAGGGCTTCACTATACGCCGCCCGATGGCAGGAGTTATTCAAAAAGCAGGTTCCTGGTTCGTGCGCGGACCCCGAAACTGCCTCAAGCACCATCTGGCCAATGGACGCGAACTCGGCGTCAGAGGGCCGCTTAACTCAGGGTCAGATGCCAGGGGCCATTTCGCGGGCGCAACCGCGCCCAAACCGGCACTAAGCAACGTGGGAAAAGAACAGGCCAGCAGCCGGGGCAGGCCGCTCAGAATTAAGCTGGTGTGCCCCGGCTGGTTATCAGGGCTGAATGACAACTTTGCGGGAATAAGTCTGGCCGGCTTGCTGTACGCGCAGCAGGTAGAGGCCCTGGGGCAGGCCGCGCACGTCGAGCGTGGCCTGGGGCGAACCGGCCGGCAGCCCCTGCCGGCGCACCACCCGGCCCAGCGGGTCGGTCAGCACCAGCTGGCCTTCGCCCGGCTGGGCGACACCGAGCCGCACGGTGAGCTGCACGGTGAGCTGGTCGGTGGCCGGGTTGGGGTACACGGCCAGGGCCGCCGCCGCCGCCGCCGCCGACTGGGCAGTGCTGGTGGCCAGCGTCTGCGCGCCAGCCGGGGTCACCGCTTCCAGCCGCCACTGCTGGTTGGCCTGGTTGCCGTAAGTCCACTGCTGCACGGGCACCCCGTCGGCGGTGGCGCCGACCCCGCCCTCCACGTCCAGAGCCTTGCCGCTGTGGCGGGCCGTGAGCTTATAGTAGCCATCGGTGGTCGGCTCAATTTTCCACTGCTGGTTGGCCGCGCCGACGTAGGCCCACTGGTGCACCGGCCCGCCGTCGTCCACGCTGGCCCCCGACACATCGAGCACCTTGCCCGAGTGCTGGGCCGTGAGCTTGTAGTAGCCGCCGTCGGTGGCCTCGATTTTCCAGAGCTGGTTAGCCCCGCCATTGACGGGCCACTGGAGGGCGCGCGCGCCGTCGGCCGTACTGGCCCCGGCGATGTCGAGGGCCTTGCCCGAGTGCCGCGCCAACAGCCGGTACGTGCCGCTGAGCGCCGCCACTGAATCCGGGATGGGGGTGGCCGCCGCGCAGCCCGCCCGGTAAAACTGGGTGAACCCGCGCACCTGCTTGGTTTCCCCGTTGCGGGTTTCGCTGGCGTAGACGGGGTAAAAGCCGTTATTGACGTAGGAGGTGGCGGAGAAAATGGCCGCGATGCAGCCGTTTTCGCTGACCAGGGCGACGGCTTCCGGCCCGCCGGTGGTAAACGAGCTGGCCGGGTACAGGAGCCCGCCCAGGATTTCCGATGAGCCCCCGTTGGTCGTTTTGTTCACGATGGCGCGGCCCTCGGTTTTCTGCCCCAGAATCCAGTAGTTGCCGCCCGGGTTGAGTACGTTCAGGTCGCCCTCAGCCTGGATTTCGGTGTTGAGCTGCCGGGCCCACATGTTCATCGCATGGGTGGGCACTACCCGGCCCACGAAGTCCTCGATGAACAGGTCCCCGGAGTTCGGGCCGTTGTCGTAGTCGCCGCTCATGTGCTTGAAGGCCACGGTGCGGGTGCTGTTGTTCACCACTTTACCCACCCCAATCCGCTCGAAGATGAGCGCGCCGGAGCTGGCCTCCTGCACCAGCAGCCGGGCCCCGTTGTTCTGGGCAATGGCGGCGGCGGCAAAGCCGATAATAAGCTTGACCGAAGCCGGGATGGTGATATCCCGATAAATCTGGTAAGCGCTGCCGTTGCTGCCCACGGCGGGGAAGTACACCACCGGCTTGCCCGAGTTGAAGGCCGCCTGAATGCCGGCCGTGGCATCGTTCGGATTGGCCGGATTGTCATAGAAGCGGTCGGCATCCCGGGCCCCGTAGTCGCGCACGTTGGCCCACTGAGTGGTGTCGTTGTTGACGTACTCCGGCGTCTCCTTCACCGGCAGGTTCAGCATCAGCCCGCCCGAGTGGGGAAACACGCTCGTGGGCACCTGGCTGCTGTACTCCTGGACGGTGGTGCCCGGCACGGCCGTGCCGTTGGTGCTCACGACGTTGGCGTAGCCGCCGGCCGTGGTGTTGCGCACGTAGGCGAAGCCCTTGTTCACGATGGCCGGCGTGCTGGTACTCCCCCCGCGAAAAGTGCCGTCGAGCAGCACCAGCTGGTTGGCCGTTTCAATCACGGGTACGGCGTTGTCGCTCGTCAGCCCGCGGATGATGGCCTCGTTGCCGGCGTTGCGGATGCCCAGCACCGACTGGTTGCGGAGTACCAGGTGCTCGAACGTCATCGAGTATTCTGAGTTGCTCATGCGCACCCCGTACTGAAAGCCGCTGATGGTCAAGTTCTTAATCAGGCCCGGCCCCGGCCACTGCCGGTCCATGCGCAGGCCGCAGTAGCCCTGCCCGTCGTCCGAGGTCAGCACCACGTTCTTCACCGCCCCCAGGTTGCTGGTGATGTAGTCCAGGGCCACGGCACCGGGGTTGCCGCGGCCGGTGTTGATGGTCAGGTTGAAAAAATACTGATTGAACGACTGGTTGCCGCCCCGCGAGACGTAGACCACGGGCCGGGGGTTGGCCACGTCCTGAAAGCCGGGCGCGTTGTCCTTGAGCTTAATCACGGTGCCGGCCGTGCTCTGGCCCTGAAACGTGACGTAGCCATCGTAGTAGCCGTCGCGCTCGCGCAGCGAGTCACTGACCAGGTAGTTACCGTCGGGAAAGTACACGACGATAACCGTCTGGAACTCGCGCGGGTAGGTCGTGATGGCCTTGCGGATGGCCTTGGTGTCGTCGGTCACGCCGTCGCCTTTGGCGCCGTAGCTTTTCACGTTTACCCACCCGATGCGGCCGGCCGCCGGGTAGTTGTTTTGCTGCACGGCCGCCGGTTGGGCCTGGGCCGCCAGCGCCCCAAACAGGGCCAACAGGAGCCAAACCGCGCAGCGCTGTACGCCGGCCCGCACTGCGGCCCAACCGGCAAGTTGGTGGAAAAGAGAGATGTTTTTCATGGCTTTAGAGAGAGTTTGAACCCTCGTTTTTCCAACCAACTCGACAAGTTCAAACCCGAACTCGCGGGCCCTCTAATCCGGAAATTTTATATCATCGGCGCGCAACTGCGATTGTGATGAGTATGGTACAGACCAAATTGACAGCCTTGTTTGGTTGAATATGAGTAATTAAAAACAAGTTGTCTTCTTCGGTCATTGTTTGCCGTTCGTCGATTATTTACAACTACTCATTGATAATTGCTTACGGCATGCCTTTGCCGCCCGCCGCGCTGTAAATCTGGCCTGTTGAGTAGCTGGCTCCGTTGTCGGCGAGCTGCACGTAGATGGAAGCCAGCTCGGCGGGCTGGCCGGGGCGGGCCAGCGGAGTGTCGCCGCCGAAGGTTTGCAGCTTCTCCTGCGTCGCGCCGCCGCTCACCTGCAAGGGCGTCCAGATGGGGCCGGGAGCCACGCCGTTCACCCGAATGCCCTTCGGGGCGAGCTGCTTGGCCAGCGAGCGCACGAAGTTGGTGGTCGCGGCCTTGGTCTGGGCGTAGTCGTAGAGGTCGGCCGACGGGTCGGTGGCCTGCTCGGAAGTGCTGCCGATGATGGATGAGCCGGGCGGCAAGTGGGGCAGCGCGGCCTTGATAATCCAGAATGGGGCGTAGACATTGGTCTTCATCGTCCAGTCGAACTGCTCGGTCGAGATGTCGAGAATGGAGGCGTGCGTCTGCTGGCGGGCGGCATTGCTCACCACAATATCCAGCCCACCGAGTTGGCGCACGGCGTCGGCCACCAGGCGCTGGCAAAACGCCTCATCGCGCAAGTCGCCCGGCAGGGCCACGGCTTTGCGCCCGGCGGCCTTGATGAGGGCAATAACTTCCTTCGCGTCGGCTTCTTCGGCGGGCAGGTAATTGATGGCTACGTCGGCCCCTTCGCGGGCGTAGGCGATGGCGGCGGCGCGGCCCATGCCCGAGTCGCCGCCCGTGATGAGCGCCTTGCGGCCCGCCAGCCGGCCGGCCCCTTTGTAGGAAGTTTCGCCGTGGTCGGGGCGCGGGTTCATCTGGCCGGCCAGGCCGGGCCAGGGCTGCAGCTGCTTCGGAAAGGGCGGCTTAGGGTATTTGGTAAGCGGGTCTTGCAGCCCGGCGGGCGGCGTAGTGGCGGGGGCAGTTGCCGCCTGCGCGGCCAGGGCCGGGGCGAGGGCGGCTGTAGCCAGCCCGGCCCCCAGCCCGCCCAGCACGGTGCGCCGGCTGAGAAGAATTTGGTCTTCCATAATTGAAAAGAGAGTGAAGTGGAAAAGGAAAAAAGTGGTGGAGTTGGCCGTCGCGGGTCGGCGGCATAGCGGGGCATACTCGGCCGCGCCGCGCCGGGTTGCTACGGCGCAGGCTTAATTAGAGCGCGGGCGGCTACATTTGGCCACTCACTCCTGGTTCGTCCTTTTATGCAGCGTCGTCAATTTATTTTCCGCTCCACGCAGGCCGCGCTCACGGTGGCGCTGTTGCCGCTCGCCGCCTCGGCTGGCTCGCCCGATTTGGCGGCTGCGCTTGCGCCGCCCGCCGCCGACTTGCCCGTCGTAAGCGAAGTCAGCCTGGGCGACTTGCAGCTCCAGCTGCTAAGCGGCAAAACCACGGCCCGCGCCTTGTGCGAGGCGTACCTGGCTCGCATTCAGACTATGGACAAAGCCGGCCCGCGCCTGAACGCGCTCATCGAGCTCAACCCCGACGCGCTCACCATCGCCGACGCCCTCGACCGGGAGCGCAAGGCTGGCAAGCTGCGCGGCCCGCTGCACGGCATCCCGATTCTGCTCAAGGACAACATCGACACGGGCGATAAGATGCAGACCACGGCCGGCGCGCTGGCCATGGCTGGCCACCACGCCGCGCAGGACGCGTTTATCGCCAAGCAATTGCGGGCCGCCGGGGCTGTTATTCTGGGCAAAACCAACCTGAGCGAGTGGGCCAACTTCCGCTCTACCAACTCGGTCAGCGGCTGGAGCAGCCGCGGCGGCCAGACGCGCAACCCCTACGCCCTCGACCGTACGCCGAGCGGCTCCAGCGCGGGCTCGGGGGCGGCTACGGCGGCCAGCTTCTGCGCGGCGGCGGTGGGCACCGAAACCAACGGCTCCATCGTTTCGCCCGCCTCATGCAACGGCCTGGTGGGGCTCAAGCCGACCGTGGGGCTGGTCTCGCGTACGGGCATCATCCCGATTTCCATTACCCAGGACACGGCCGGCCCGATGGCCCGCACCGTGCGCGACGCGGCCCTGCTGCTGAGCGGGCTGGTGGGCCTCGACCCCGCCGATGCTGCGACCAAACTCGTCCCGCTCGCCCGCACCCCGCTGGACTACACCAAGGGCCTGCGCCCCAGCGCGCTCCAGGGTCAGCGGCTGGGCGTCGAGAAAAGCCACCTAGCCAGCGAAACTCCCGCCGGGGCGCTGCTGCGCGCCGCTGTCGAAGTACTCAAAAAAGAGGGCGCGACGGTGGTCGAAGTCGATGTGCGCAAGGCTACCGAGGGCGTGGGCCAGGCTGAGTTCGACGTGCTGCTCTACGAGTTCAAGGACGGGCTCAACAAGTACCTGGCCGGCACCAAAGCCCCGGTGAAAACGCTGACGGAAGTCATCGCTTTCAACAAGGCCAACGCAGCCAAAGCCATGCCCTGGTTTCAGCAGGAAATCCTCGAGATGGCCGAAAAAACCGATGGGCTGGCCAGTGAGAAATACAAAACCGCCCTGCGCAAAGTAGTGGACACCAGCCGGCAGGCGCTCGACGTGGCGCTGGCCGGCGCAGGCAACGGCGGCGGGCTGGCCGCCATCGTGGCCATCACGACCGGCCCGGCCGCCTGCATCGACCTCGTGAACGGCGAGTATGACACCGGCCCTGGCTACAGCTCGGCCGCCGCCCAGGCCGGCTACCCGCACCTGACCGTGCCCATGGGCCTCGTCCACGGCCTGCCCGTGGGCTTGTCGTTCGTGGGCGGGCCGTTCAAGGAAGCCGAGCTGCTGGCGTTGGGCCACGCGTATGAGCAGGCTACCAAGCTGCGCCAGGCACCCACGTTTCGAGCAGCGGTAGGGTAACGCCAAGCCCCAGCTGGGCGAAGTCGGGTCCTCACACGTCGCCCAGCTGGGGCTTGGCGTTACTCCACGTGCAGCGTGGTGTGCAGCGCCCGGCCGTTGAGCGTGGTTTGCAGGAAATAGAGGCCGGCCGGCAGCTTGGCGGGCAGCGTCACGTCGGTTGAGCCAGCCAGTACCGACTGCTCCAGCCGGGCGCGGGTCCGGCCCAGAGCATCGACCACGAGCACGGTGGCTTTTTGGGCGGTGGGGGCGCTCAGGCGCAGGGTCGGGCGGCCGTCGGGGCTGGGGTTGGGGTAAACCGACAAGCTGACCGCCGCTTCTGCCGTGGAGCGGGCGGCCAGCACCGTGGCGGTGCCGTTGGCCACCAGCGTCAGTTTCCACTGCTGGTTGAGGCTGCCGGCGTACGCCCACTGCTGCACCCTGACCCCGTTGACCGTGGCGTCGGGTCCGCCTTCTACGTCGAGCGCTTTGCCGCTGCTCTGGGCCGTGAGCTTGCTGAACCCGCCGGAAGTCGGCTCGATTTTCCAGCGCTGCGCGCTGCTGCCGTTGTCGGTCCCTTGCTGCACCTGCGCCCCGTTGTCGGGGCTACCGGCCGCCACTTCGAGCACCTTGCCCGAATGCTGGGCCGTGAGCTTATAGTAGCCGCTGCCGGTGGCCGTCACCCGCCACTGCTGGTTGGCCCCGCCCCAGGCGTCCCACTGGTGCACGGCAGCCCCGTCGGCGAGCGATATTCCGCTCACGTCGAGCAGCTTACCCGAGTGCCGGGCCGTCAGCGTGTAGATACCGTCGGCCACGCCGGTCGTCGGCGTCGTCGGCGTGAGGGTTGTGCCCGCACCGGTGATGGTGAGCGTGTTGTCGAGCTTATTGTAACCCGTTGTGGCTTCCCACATATTTTGGTTGGCCAACCGGATGCTGAATTCTGGGCGGCCGTACAGCAGGGGGTCGAACAGGTGGATGAGTACCTCGTAGTCGCCAGCGGCCAGCGTAGCCGGCAGGGTGGTGCTCACGGCCAGGGTGGTCGTTTTGCCCGATTGCCAAAAGCGCGGGTCGTAGGCCGGGTTGCTGGGTTTGCTGCGTCCGTCGCAAAGCGGAATCACTGCCGCGGTGGCCAGGGTGGCTTTGTTGCGCACAATCAGCTCCAAACCACGCGGGTTGTAGGGGGTCGCAAAACCGTCGTTGCGCACATCGAAGCTGGCCTGTAGGGTGCCGCCGGCTTGCAAGGTGGTGGGCAGCACGGCTTGGGTGAGGCGAAACCGGTAACCTAGGCGCTTCTGGATTTCCTCCGTGCAGCCCTGGTTTTCCCAGGTGGTGTATGCCAGGGCATTAGCCCCTGCGCGGCCGCCGTAGTTCCAGTTCATGGTGCTCCAGTGCAGGCGGTTGAGCAGCGGCACTATGCGGGCACAGTCGGCGTATTGGTTGCCCGAAAAGCCGTCGCCGTCCGAATCTACCGTCGATGTGTTGTCCATGCCACCCGGCTCGCCGCCTTGCACCACGTACTGGTTGTCGACCTCCAGGAAATTCTTGATTTTGTCGGAAGCCGCCCGGTTGTTGGAATAAGTACCCCAGTTGAACTCGCCACAAATCAGGCAGTCGCGTGCTCGCCCATCCGTGATTTGAGGCTGCCGTCGAACGCCTCGGTGGCCGTCACCGGCGCCACGGGCTCGTCCCAGCTGCCGCCGAAATACTGGGATTTATAACCCGAGTACCGCACGGCAAACATGCGCGACGCCGGCAGTACGTCGGCCAGCTTCTGCATAATCAGGCGGCTGTTGCTGTTGAGGCCCCCGTCGTCCACCAGGCCAAACGCCGAATGGTGCCATTCGCCCCAGCAGCCAACAAAGCCGAGCTCCATCGAAGCCACCACGTCGGCGTTCTGGGTGAATACGGCCCGCAGCGTTTCCAGGTGGCTGAGCACGTTGGCAACGGGCGCATCCGGCCCGCCCTTGGGCCAGTTGTACACAAAGCGCGGAATTACTTTAATGCCAACCCGCCGGGCTACCGCGAAATCCTGGTTCAGCCGCTCAACAAAGGCCGGCGAGAGTGCCTGGTAGCGAAACTCGGCGATGTGGTAGCGCATCATCACCAGCGTGATGTTCTGCTGGCGATATGTGCGCAGGTCAGCTTCCAGCAAAGGGGCAGTCCAGGCGGTGTAGGTGTAGGTGGCCGGGTCGGTATTGTCCTGGCAAAAGGACCAGGGTGCGCCGTCGCTGGGCCAGGCCACGTCGTAAGAAATAGCAAATCCCCGCTCTGGATTAGCAAAATTACCGTTGTCTGGCTCATACGTTTTGGTCACGGTTTGGGCCTGGACTCGGGTCAGGGGCAGGGCGGCCAGCAAGCAAATCAGCCAACCCAGGTGAATAAGTTTCTTCATGGCGTGGAAAAAGTGAGGGGTGAATGTATAAGTCTAGGGCAAGCTACTCAAGGCAGTCTATATTTCCATGCGCGGCTGGGTTAAATCTATGTTAATCTTGTTATTGCGCGGTAATCTTTATCAGGTGCCGGCGTGGTAGGACGCAGCCTTTGCTGCGTCACCCGTCGAACGGCACCAGCGGCGCGAGCGCCCGACGCAGCAAAGGCTGCGTCCTACTAAAATATTTTCCCCGGATTCAGAATCCCGTGCGGGTCGAACACCTGTTTGATGCCGCGCATCAAATCCAGACTCACCTCGCTCAGGGCGATGGGCATGTAGCCTTTCTGCACCAGCCCGATACCGTGCTCGCCGGAAATAGTGCCGCCCAGCCGCACGCAGAGCGCAAAAATCTCCGAGATGGCTGCCCGCAGCTGCTCGCCCTGCCAGAACTCCTGGCTCAGCTCGCCGCGGATGATATTGACGTGCAGGTTGCCGTCGCCGGCGTGGCCATAACACACGCTCGTGAAGCCGTAGCGACCGCCGATTTCTTTCACGCCAGCCAGCAGCGTGGCCAGCTCGGCGCGCGGCACCACGGTGTCTTCCTCTTTGTAGACCGAGTTGTAGCGCACGGCGTTGCCGATGTTGCGCCGGATGCGCCAGAGCTCGTCCTTCTGGCCGGCCGTGTCGGCCAGTAGAATCTCGCCCACGTCGTAGCCTTCGAGTACGGCGTACACCTGCTCGGCTTCCTTGTAGAGCTGGTCGAGGTCCTGCCCGTCCAGCTCGATGAGCAGGTGGGCGGTGACATCGGCGGGCAGCGCGAGCGGAATGTTGAGGTAGTCGCACGACCAGGCAATGGCTTCGCGCTCCATGAATTCCATGCCCGAGGGGATGATGCCGGCCCGAAACACCGCCGACACGGCCTCGGCCGCCTGTGCCACCTGCCGGAAAGGCACCAGCATCAGAATATTCTGCTGCGGATAGGGTAGGAGCCGAAACACGGCCTTGGTAATAATGCCGAGCGTACCTTCCGAGCCGACCAGGAGCTGCGTCAGGTTGTAGCCCGTGGCGTTTTTGAGCGTGTTGGCGCCGGTCCAGATAATGTCACCCGTGGGCAGCACCACTTGCAGGTTGAGCACGTAGTCGCGGGTCGTGCCGTATTTGACGGCTTTCGGCCCGCCGCTGCTCTGGCTCAGATTTCCCCCCAGAAAGCACGAGCCCTTACTGGCCGGGTCGGGCGGATAAAACAAGTCCTTCTCGCGCACCGCGTTCTGAAAAGCCTCCGTGACTACGCCCGGCTCCACGGTGGCTTGTAGGTTGCGCTCGTCAATCTCGAGAATACGGTTGAAGCGCTCCATGCTCAGCACCACGCCCTGATGCACGGGCAAGGCCCCGCCGCTCAGGCCCGTGCCGGCCCCGCGCGCCGTCACGGGCACCCGGTGCGCGTGGCAGAGGTGCAGAATCTCGCCCACCTCCTCCGGCGAGCCGGGGCGCAGTACCACGTCGGGCGGAAAATCCAGGTCCTCGGTGTGGTCGCGGCCGTAGGTGGCGTAAGTGGCGGCCTCCGTAGCCTGGGGCGTGAGCACGTGCTCGGGTCGCACGATGGCCTCAAAGGCGACTAATAATTCGGGGGTCAGGGCGTTGAAAAGCATTATTGAAGTTGGAGAAAAACGTAAAAAGCCCGTCATTGCGAGCGAAGCGAAGCAATGACGGGCGCGCTCAACTAAGAATCGACTACAACCAACTACTCCGGTTACATTTGCTACTGATGCAGCGTCCGCAAACGAAGGTACGGCTTGGCTTATCAGCGCCCAAACCACCGCGCCGCGTGGTTGCGCGCCCTCAGCTGTTGACCCTTTGTAGCTTGCTGCTGAGCTTGCTGCTGCTGGGTAGCTCTTGCCAGCGCCAGCTCAACCAGCGTGAGGGACGCTACTACTCGGCCCGCGACATGGTGCGCCTCAAGCACGGCGAGCGCATGGGGCGCGCCGCGCCGCGCCGCGCGCCAGGGCCGAGGGCTACGGTCAAGAAAAAAACTAAAGTACCGGCCGGCACAACAGCTTCGGCGGCTGAAACCGGCGAGACAAACGCTGCCCGGCCACCGGCTCCGCGCCGGGTGCTGCGGGCCAGTTCAGCCACGGGCGTGGTGGCGGCGGCCATTGAGGCGGCGCGCGGCTACCAGGGCACGCCTTATCGCTACGGTGGCACCACCCGCGACGGCCTCGACTGCTCGGCCCTGCTCCAGCTTTCTTTCGCCGAAGCCGGCGTCCGCATTCCGCGCTCCTCCAACGAGCAGGCGGCCTGGGGCGAGCCCGTGAAGCCGACCGAGCTGCGGCCGGGCGACTTCCTGTTTTTTGGGTCCGCGCCCGGCTCGGCCACCATCACCCACGTGGGTCTGGTGACGGTCGTGGACGCGCAGGGCGTGGAATTTATTCACGCCTCGACCTCGCTGGGCGTGGTCGAAAACGGCTTTGAGGCCGACTATTACTTGAGCCGGTTCGTGCGGGCGGTGCGGCCCCGGCTGACGAGTGAGTGAGCAGGCCGCGAGGCCGGCGAATAGGAAAATCTCAGTTTCTTTTTGGTTGGTAACGCCGGGGTAACCTGTAGCTGGGCACCAGTCCCGTAACTTTGCGGCGCTATTAGGCACTCCGTTACTCTTTACTAACCAATTTCTGTATGATTCAGAAAGCTTTACGCCACTTACTGCTGCTCGTGCTGACCCTGGTGGCAGCGCAAAGCGGCTGGTCCCAGGGCATTACTACCGCCGCTATGAACGGCACCGTTACCGATGGCAAGGGCGCGCCCCTGCCCGGTGCCACGGTCGTAGCCACCCACACGCCCACCGGCACCACCTACGGGGTGGGCACCAACACCGACGGCCGCTACAACCTGCAAAACATGCGCGTGGGTGGTCCCTACACCGTTAAAGTGTCCTTCGTAGGCTACTCGGATTTTTCCCGTGAGGGCATCTTCCTGACGCTGGCCCAGAACCAGCGCGTGGACGTGAAGCTGAGCGAAGCCTCGACCGAAATTGGCGAAGTGACCGTCACCGGCCGCCGCGACCCGGTTATCAACTCGGGCCGCACCGGGGCCGCCACGGGCGTGGCCCGCGAGCAAATCGAGCGCCTGCCCTCGCTGAGCCGCTCGTTCCAGGATTTTACCCGTCTCACGCCCCAGGCCAACGGGCTGAATTTCGCCGGTCGCAACTCGGCATACAACAACTTTACCATCGACGGAGCCATCTTCAACAACGCCTTCGGCTTGTCGGGTACGGTGGGCGGGCAGGCCAACGCCCAGCCTATTTCGCTCGATGCCATCCAGGAGCTGCAAGTGAACCTGGCACCCTACGACGTGCGCCAGGGCTCGTTCACGGGGGCCGGCATCAACGCCGTAACCCGCTCGGGCACCAACGACTTTTCGGCCTCGGTTTATACTTTCCAGCGCCGCAACAGCCTGGTGGGTAGCCGGGTGCGTGACTTGGAGCAGGCTTTTCCGGATTTCTCGCTGCGGCAGTATGGCGCGCGCATCGGCGGGCCGCTTATTAAAAACAAGCTGTTCTTTTTCGTGAGCGCCGAGGTGGAGCGCCGCGACGACCCGCCCGGCACGTTCGTGGCCAACCGCCCCGGCCTGCAGGTGCCCGGCCCCGGCTCCAACACGTCGGCCGCCAGTGCCGCCGACCTAGACGTGCTTTCGGGCTTCCTGAAAAGCACGTATGGCTACGACACCGGCCCGTATGAGAAGTACCAACTGGCCACGTACTCGGACAAGCTCTCGGCTAAGCTCGACTGGAACATCAGCCCGAAGAATAATTTTTCGCTGAAATATACCTACCTCAAGTCGTACCGCGACGTAGCTCCTTCCAACTCGGTGACGCCACCCATCACCGGTGGGCGGGCGATGTCCACGAACACGCTGCCTTTTCTGGGGGCCTACTACCGCATCAACAACAACCTGAACTCGATTATCGGCGAGTTGAACTCGAACGTGAGCAACACCGTCTCGAACCAGTTTCAGGCGGGCTTCACGGCCTTGCGTGACTTCCGGGCCTCGCTCGGCGGCTCGCCGTTTCCGTTCGTGGATATTCTCTACAACGCAGCCGGCCCCGGCGCGGTGAACAACTCGTTCACCTCGTTCGGCTTTGAGCCGTTCACGGCCAATAACATCCTCGACACCAACATCTATCAGCTCTCGGATAACCTGAGCTTGACAGCCGGCAACCACGTCATCACGCTCGGTACCTATAACCAGTACTACACGTTCAGCAACGGCTTCGCGCCCGACCTCAATGGCCGCTACCGGTTTAACTCGCTGACCGACTTCTACGCCTCGGCTGGCTTTGGCTACGATGCCAACACGCGCGTTATCACGCCCTTCGCGCCGGGCACGGTGCGCCCCCCGGCCGCCAACTTCTCGGACAGCTACGTGCTGAACGTGGACAACCAGAACCCCGGCGCGGCGTTCCCCTTCGCCCAGACCAAAGCCGCGCAGCTCGCCTTCTACGCCCAGGATGAGTGGACCGTGCAGCCGAACCTGAAAGTAACGGCCGGCATCCGCGTCGATGTGCCGATTATCCTCAGCGACCTGCCCCGCAACAACCGGGTGGCCAGCATCGCCTTTCGTGACGGCTACCAGATTCAGACCGACCAGGTGCAGAAAACCTCGTACCTGTTTTCGCCCCGCATCGGCTTTAACTGGGACGTGAATAACGACGGCAAGACGCAGCTGCGCGGTGGTACAGGCGTGTTTACGGGCCTGATTCCGTTCGTCTGGATTTCGAACCAGGCCAGCAACAATGGTATTCTGTTCGGTTCGCAGAGTCGGAACGATGTGTCTTTCAACCCCGACCCCACCTACACGGGCCCCGTGGCGATTGACCCGACCGCCACCCCAGCTACTTTCAACCTGGCCGTTACGGACAATAACTTTAAGTTTCCGCAGGTGTGGCGCTCGAACCTGGGCTTCGACCAGCGCCTGCCTGGCGACGTGGTATTCACCCTCGACGCTATTTACACGAAGGACATCAACGCGGTGTATTTCGACAACGTGAACCTGCCCAACGCGGCCGCTACCAGCGGCGGGGCCGACCAGCGCCCGCTTTACCGCAACCCGACGGCCCTGAACCGGGTAACCGGCTCGCCCAGCCCCTTTTTCCAGGTTAGCCCGCTCATCGTGTCTAACAACGGGGCCATTGTGATGCGCAATACCAACAAGGGCTATTCGTACACCGTGACCGGCCAGCTGCAGAAGACCTTCAGCCAAAACCTGTCCGCCAGTCTGGCTTACACCTACACCGACTCGAAAGATGTCGGCATCGGCGGCTCGACTCCGTTCTCGCTCTGGTCGGGCCGGCCCATCTCGGGCGACCCGAACGCCAACGTGCTCGGCTACTCGGATTTCCTGCGTACCCACCGCATCGTGGCTTCGCTCTCGTATCGCAAGGAGTACCTCGGCCACCTGGCTACCACCATCTCGGGCTTTCTCGACGTGGGTCCGAACGGCCGCTACTCGTACACCTATAACGGCGACCTGAACGGCGACGGGGCCAACAACGACCTGATGTACGTGCCGCGCGACCGCAGCGAAGTTAATCTAGTGCCGCTGACGCTGTTTTCGGGCACACCCCAGCAGTCGGTTTATACCCCCGACCAGCAGTGGACGGACCTGAATAACTACATCAACCAGGACGACTACCTCAGCTCGCGGCGCGGGCAGGTAACGGAGCGCAACGGTGCCCAGGCCCCGTGGGTCGGTATTCTCGATGCGCGCCTGTTGCAGGACGTGTTCACCAACATTGGCAAAAACCGCAACTCGCTGCAATTCAGCATCGACGTGTTCAACCTGGGCAACCTGCTCAACTCGAACTGGGGCGTGAGCCAGTCGCCGCAGCGCATCTCGCTGTTGAGCCTCGACGGCAGCAATAATGGCCTCAACAACTTCGACCAGGCGACGGGGCGGCCGCGCTTACAGTTCAACCCCATCGTGAACTCGCGCACGGTGTTCCCCGACGGCTCGGTGGTGTCGAACGTGCAGACGCTCAACGCCACGAACCGCTACAACACGGGCGAAGGCTCGCGCTACCGCATTCAGCTCGGCCTGCGCTACCTCTTCAACTAAGCCCTCCGGCTTAAGTGGAGCCAGCCAAAGGCGGGCGGGGAATTTCCCCGCCCGCCTTTTTTGTGCTTGTTCGGTAGGAGTAATAGGGGCGGCGGCTCGGCGAGCAGCTCCGCGAAGAAGAAGCTATGCCGGGGGGCTGTTTCTTCTCTGCCGGCTCCAAGCTCAGCCCGGTTTCCAGGTTGGAGTACATCGGCCTGAAAACCGGGCTCAGCCAGCTCGGATGCCGCGCGAGAGTGCATTTATAAATCTAGCGGCTTCACTAGCAAAGCCGGCCGGGTAGGTTGAATATGTTGGTCAAACCCTCACGGGACTCCAGCGCTTGCGCGTCTGCTGCTGCCTGTTTTTAGAACATCATCAGGGTGCGGTCCACGCGGAGGAGTCTCGCAAATTGTCTTCTGAGAGAAGAGGCGCGTAATGCAAAGCGCCCGCCGCCCAGTAGGGCAGTGGGCGCTTAAAACTCCATGTAACAATGACGCGGCTTGCTTAGAAAACGTAGCCCGAAATATTCGTTTCCGACGTGGTGGTGTAGCGGCCGCCCACCGGTCGGGCCGTTTTGCTGAAGTTGGTACCCGTATGGTTAAACGTTACTGCCCGGGTGCCATTGATGAGCAGGTTAGCCGTCAAACGTTGCGAGGTCACCACGACGGGAGGACCGGTGATGGCTCCCCGGCGGCTAGGGTAATTGTCGGTGCTGAACACGAGGCGAATGCCCAGGCTCGGTACCCCATCCTGCACCACAATCGGCACGTTGGTGAGCGTAACTGGGGCCGGGGTCGTGAAGTCGGTGATGATGGCGACCGGCTGCAAGCTGCCGGCGTTGCCGTAAGTCTGTGTCCCGTCCGGGTTTGTCGTGGGCGAGAGGGTAAAGATTTCGAGGCGCGGATTAACCAGCACCGTGTCAATGCCAGGCTGCTGGGCGGCCGTGCGCAGGTAGGTAACCGTAACCGTGCTGGCCGTGCGCTTGGTACGGGCCGGCGCGGGTAGGGTGCTGATTTCGGAGCACGACGAGAACAGAGCCAGCGCAGCCAGCGAAGCGAGAAAATACTGTTTCATGCGAGAGGGTTGATTTGGCTAGCAAAGGTACGGAGCCGGCCCTGCCCGCGCTACTCACTATTAGGCCGCTACCGGCCCATTAACACAAAATTAACGTGTGCCGCCACGTAGTCTGCGTAAAAATTAGCCGCTGATTAAGCGCTAGTTGCGCTAATAAGCGCCGCGCGGGCTTGTCGGCTAAGAAATCGGCCGTACTTTTGCAGCACCAACGCGCAAACGGTGCTGCGGTGAACGACCAAAACCGGGGGATTAGCTCAGCTGGCTAGAGCGCTTGCATGGCATGCAAGAGGTCATCGGTTCGACTCCGATATTCTCCACTCGTTTTAAGCAACACAAAAACAGGCAGTTACGACGCAAGTCGTGGCTGCCTGTTTTGATTTCTGGAAGTGTCGGTGTAAACCTTGATGAGGATGCGTCCCAGCCGGACTATCTCGCAGCTAGATGCCGAGCCGAAACAGCTCGGCTGTGCCCCTTTTCAGGGATGATTGCCGGATAATGAGGTCGCCGGCGATGACGAACGTGCGGGGTTTGAAATTTTCCGGCTGCTGCACCTGCTCCAGAAACAGCCGGGCCGCCTGCTGGCCGATGCGGAAGGGGTGCAGGTCGACGGTGGTAAGGCCCGGCTCAATCATGGAGGCCATGAACTCGTCGCCGAAGCCGACCACGGCCACGTCTTGGGGTACGCGCTGTCCACGTTTTTTCAGGGCTACCAGCAAGTCGAAGGCGTTGGTGTAGTTGATGGCAAAAATGGCATCGGGCGGCTCGGGCAGGGCCAACCAGGCGTCGAGGGCGGCTTCCGCTTCTTCAGTCCGGAACTCGATGTGCCGCTCGTATTCCGGGCGCAGGGCAAAGTGGTAGTGCTTCAGGGCCGACTGGTAGCCCGCCAGCCGGTTGCGGCTGATGAGCAGCGAGGCCGGCCCCGCCAGAATGGCGATGCGCCGCGCGCCCTGCTGAATGAGGTGCTCCGTGACGTGGAAAGCCCCGTTCCAGTCATCCAGAATCACCTTGGCGCTGTTCACCTCGTCGCTCACCCGGTCGAAATGCACCACCGGAATGCCCCGGCAGGCGGCCGGCTTCACGTGGTCGAAGTTCTCGGTTTCGCGGGAGTGGCAAATCAGCAGGCCATCGACCTGGCTGGCCACCAGCGCCTGCACGTTGCTCACCTCAATCCGGTACGATTCCTTCGACTGGCAAATCATGACCTGGTAGCCCGCCTCGGTGGCTACCGACTGGATGCCGCTGACCACGGTAGCGAAAAAAGGCCGCTCAATCTCCGGAATCACCACGCCGAGGGTGTGCGTCTCGTGGCTTTTCAGGCCCTGGGCCAGGGTATTGGGGTGGTAGTCGAGCCGCTGGGCGGCTTCGAGCACGGCTTGGCGGGTAGCCGGACTGATGTCGGCGTGCCCGTTCATGGCCCGCGAAACGGTGGAGGCCGCCACGCCCACCTCTCGGGCCACGTCGCTGATGGTGGCCTGGCTGCGACGCTTGTTCGCCGGTACGTCCTTGGTGGCCGTGAAATGGTAGTCGCAGGTACGGCAAACGTAGCGCTGGTGGCCCCGCATGAAGCCCGCTTTCACCACCGAATCGGGCAGATGACACTTGATGCAAATCATTTTTTCAAATTGTATTTAATGAATAAA
>JANXNW010000244.1 GCA_025353905.1 Hymenobacter sp. | reverse complement strand
CGTGGCCATCGGGGGGGGGGGCCCCCACCGCTGCATTTTGGGTAGCACTGTTTATTGTTGCTTTGCTTTGCGCCCCCAACCAAATGGCCCCGCGCCCGATACTTACCCACCAATAATCTCCCATGCGCCTTTTCCTGACCTTGCTCGCCACCTTGATTTCCGTCGCCGCGCTGGCCCAAACGCCCGGCTTCGAGCAGCTGCCGGGCGGCACTGAGGCGCAAGTGTTCCGGCGCGAGGCAGCCAGTGGGCGCTACGCGCCGCGCCCGCTCGCGTCGGGGGCCACCGACGCGCCTTACGCCAGCCGCGTGGGGCAGGTGCTGCTCGTGTTCGTGCAGTACCGCACCGACCGCGACTCGGTGCTAATGGACTCGCGCGCGCAGCGCCCCGAGCCGGTGCCGGTGCTGCTGGGCGAGCGACGGCCGCCGGGCACCATCGAGGCGGGGATGAGCCTGCTGCTGCCCGGCGACAGCGCCGTGTTTCGCTTCAACGCCGACACGGTGTTCGCCAAGTCGCTGCGCCAACCGGTGCCGGCCTTCGTGCGGCGCGCCGGCAACGCGCTGCGCCTGACCGTGGTAGCCAAGCAATTGCTCACCACCGAGCAAATGCAGGCCCGCCAACAGGCCCTGCTGGCCGAGCAGCAACGAACGCTGAAAGCCCGCGCCGCCAAGCAGTCAGCCAAAGACAACGCGCTGATTCAGGCTTATTTGAAGAAGAACAAGCTAACTCTCAAAGCCAAGAAAACGCTGGGCGGCACCTGGTACGTCATCACCCGGCGCGGCACCGGCGCGCTGCCCAAAAAGGGCCAGACGGTGAGCGTGAAGTACCGCGGGACGCTGCTGGCCACGGGCCAGGAGTTCGACTCGTCGGCCAAGCACGGCGGGACGCCCTTCGACTTCGTGCTGGGCCAGGGCCAGGTTATCGCCGGCTGGGACCAGGGCCTGGCTGTGTTGCCCAAAGGCAGCCGGGCGGTGCTGCTCGTCCCCTCGCCGCTGGGCTACGGCGAGCGCGGCGCCGGGGCCGACATTCCGGCCAACGCCGTGCTGCGGTTTGAGGTCGAGCTGGTGGCGGTGAAGTAGCGGGCGCTTACGTAGTCGCCGAGGTTGGCTTTTGGTTGATTTTCGGACCTGAGCCGGGGGCTGAAACCACTCTCCTTCCGCATCACTACCCGAAAAATCAGCCTTCGGCTGGGCAAGAGTTACGTCCTCTTTTCGCTTCAACTCATGCTTCTCCGACTATCGGCCTACCTGTCGGCCACTCCCGATGCGGCGGTACGGCGGTTTTGGCGCGTGGCCGGCTACGTCGTGCTGGGGCTGGGCGTGTTGCTACGGGTGGTGATATGGGGCCAGCAGCGGTCCATTAACCTGGACGAGTCGTCGCTGCTGCGCAATTTTGCCGAGCGCGATTACGGGCAGCTGTTCGACAATCTGGACTACCGGCAGTACGCGCCTCCGCTGTTTTCGGTACTGGTCAAGGCGTGTTTGCAGCTTTTTGGCGACCAGGAATTGTCGGCCCGGCTGGTGCCGCTACTCAGCAGCGTGGCTACGCTGGCGCTGCTGCGGCGCTTGGCTGGGCGCTGGCTGCCACCGGCCTACGCCTGGCTGGCGCTGGCGTTCGTGGCCTTCGGCTACATTTTTCTGGACTACGCCACCGAGTGCAAGCAATACGCTACGGACGGGCTGGTAGTGCTGGCCCTGCTGGAAGTGGCCCATTGGCTGGGGCAGCGGCCCCTCACGCCGGGCCGGGCGCTGGGCCTGGCCGCGCTGGGCGCGGGCGCGGTCTGGCTCTCGATGCCGGCTATTTTCGGGCTGGCGGCGATGGGGCTGTGGCTGCTGACGCGGGCAGTGGCCGCCCGCGACTACCGCACGGGGGTCACGCTGGTGGGCGTGGGCGCGAGCTGGGCGCTCAGCTTCGGGGTGTATTTTCTGCGTTTGCTGAAGGCCAATGCCGAGTCGGCGTATCTGCGCAACTTCCACCGGGATTATTTTCTGGCTTTTCCGCCGCGCTCGCTGGCGGCGCTGCATTTGCTGGGCGAACAGCTGCAAACGCTGGGCGACCGCGCCATCGGCAAAACCGTGCTGGCGCTGGCTCTGGCGGCTATCGGCTTCGGAATCGGCGCGTGGCAGCTGTGGCGGCGAGGGTCGGGCGAAGCCGCCTGGCTGCTGCTGGGGCCGATTGGGCTGTGCCTGCTCACGTCGGCCCTCGGCTATTACTCGCTCATTCCGCGCCTGACGCTGTTTTTTCTGCCGCTCGTGGTGCTGGTCGTGCTGCTGGGGCTGGCGCGGCTGTCGGCCCCGCCCCGCCCGCCGCTGGTGGGCCTGGTCCTGTTCGGACTCTTGCTGCTAACGCTCGGTGAGCAGCAGCGGCTGGCCAACCTGGGGCGGCCGTTCTACAGCGATTTTGGCGAGGTGCGCAGCGGCCTGGAGTACCTGGCCGGCGAGCAGCAGCCCGGCGAGCTGGCCTTCATGAACGCCGACGTGGCCCCGATAGTCCGCTACTACCAGCAGCAGCACGCGCCTGCCTTGCGCCTGGGCCCCGTGCTGCTGCAAGACGAGGCCCACTACCCCGGACTGCCGCTGCCGGAAGTCGTCCGGCAATTGCGCCAGGCCGGCACCCGGCGCTTGTGGCTGCTCTACGACCGCGACGACGAAACGGTGAGTGCCTTCGCCGCCACGCAGGGCCGCGTGCTCAAGCGCCATAATTTTCAGCGGGGCTACGTGCTGCTGGTCGAGTTTCAGCCCCTCGCCGCAGCAGCGGGGCAATGAGAAGTCGGGCGGGTCGCGATTTCGCGCGTCTGCATCGCGCGGTCGTGGAAGCCCGTCGGGCAGGAATGAGCATTGGAACGGCATTGACCATTCCTACAGCGAATTCTGGGTTCGACTACGTGCTCGCCGCCCGTAGTCGAACTCAGAATCTGTCACAATCACTACCCCGCCAGCACCTCGCCCAAAATCTCCAGCGAGCGGATGTCGCTCATACTTTCGATGTGGAGCTGGTAGTAGCGAACGAGCACGGCCAGCAGCTCGCGGCGCACCTGGCCGTTGGGGATGCTCAGGGGCGTGCCGGGCGGCTGCAATAGCTCGTCGAAATAGTGCTCGAACTCGCGCAGGCGCAGCGTGGCTGGGCCGCTGCTGAAACCGCTGCCGGTGGGCGCGGGACCGGCCAGCGCCACCTGGTCGGTGAGCTCGGCCCCGGCGCGCAGACCGAAACCGAGGTAGTCGGCAAGGCGCAGCAGAAACAGCAGCGCGAAGTTTTCGAGGCCCGCGTCCTGTTCATCGAAAGCCAGGATGGAGTCGTGCAGAAAGCGGAACAGGTCGGGATTGGCTTCCTCCTCGCGCACGGCCTTGCCGAGCACTTCCGACAAAAACAGCGCGACGCTGCTCTTGCGCACGTCGTAGGGCAGGCTGCGAAACGGCTCGGCGCAGCGAAACTCGTTGAGCCGGGTGAGGCCACCCCCCTGGCGCGGCACATAGGCGACGAGTTCCAGCAGCGTCAGGGGCTGAAACAGGGCGATACGCCCCGGCGGCTTGGCCCGCCGCACCCCGTTCACGAGGTAGCTCTGCACCCCGCGCTGCTCAGTGTAAACGCGGGTGATGATGCTGCTCTCGCGGTATTTGAGGTAGCTCAAGACGATGCCGCGGGTTTTTATTAGCATGAATTATGGATTAGAAATTAGGGATGAGGGACAAAACCTTCATCCTCAATCCTTCCCCGACAACACCGCCACTTTGCTCACGCACGTATTCTTACCCTGCGCGTCGGCCGACAGCACCAGGTATACGCCGGAGCGGACACGGCGGCCGCTGGCGTCGGTCAGGTTCCAGGTGACGGTGCCGCCGGCGGCGCGGGTGCTGAAAACGAGGTGGCCGGCCACGTCGGTGATGCGCACCTGCGCGTCGTTGGCCACGCCGCGAATGCCGACGGTGCCCACGAAATCGGGCCGTACGGGGTTCGGGAAAACCTGGGCGCAACTAGGCTTGCCTTCGGTGAGGCTGGCCGAGCCCTGATACGAAACCACGCCGGCATCGGTAGCGACGAACACCTCGCCCGAACGGTCGTTCACGGCCACGTCCACGATGCCGTTGCTGGGCAGCGGCGAGTTGGCGGTCGTGAAGTGCATCAGCGCCTCGGTGCCGGCCGGGTTAAATAGCCACAGCCCGTTGGCGGTGCCGAACCACTTGCGGTTGGCCCCGTCCACGGCAATGCAGCTAACAGTTTCGGTGAAGAGCGCCGGGAAGCCGGAATTGCCGCTGGTAGGCACGATGGGCGTGCTGAACCGGGCCGGGTCGGCGGCGTTGGCGAGCTGGCCGGGGTTGGCGCACACGGCCACCCCGGCATCGGTACCAGCCCAGATGGCCCCGTCGCGGTCGCGGGCTAGGCTCAGCACCCGCACCGACGCGCCGGACGTGGCAGCGGGCAGCCCGTTGGCGCTGCCGAAATAATACGCCTGCCGGCTGGTCGTGTCGTACGCCGCGATGCTGCCGCGCGAAATGGTAGCCCAGGGATTACCGCCGGCATCGACCACCACGCGCTCCAGGTTGTCGAAGCTGCCGAAATCGGGCGCGCTGGCCCAGGTGGCGCTGGCGGGGCGCAGGCGCAGCAGGCCCGGCACCCCGGCCCGCTGGTGGCGGTTCACCACCCACACGTAGCGCCCGCCGGGGTCGGCGGCCACGTCGGTTACGCGCACGAAGTCGAGGTTGGAGGCGTCGGGGTTGAGATTGCTGCGCAATGGCGCGCCGGGCGTACCGAACGTAAACTGCCGGAACTGCCCCGGCCCGCGCCACTCCAGCAGTCCGTTGCCGTAGGAGCCAATGTAGAGGGTGCCATCGGCCGTGTGCGCGCCGCGCGTGAGGTCGCGCAGGTCGGGATAGTCGCGGGCCGACGGAAAATTGGCGGCGGTGAAGTTGGTCCACTGCCCGTCGCGGTACTCGTAAAAGCTGCGCAGGCCCTTGCCCTCGGTATTGAACTGATAGCCCCCCGGAAACACGTCCACGGTGTTGGTGGCGGCGTTGGCGGCCAGGCCGAAAGCGAGTGCCGTTTCGGGGCCGTTGGGCCGAATCAGCTCGCCCGAAGCCGGGCTCGTCAGCTGGCCCGGCCCGAAGCGGAGCAGGCCCCGGAAGAAACTGGCCACGAACAGCGTGCCGTCGCCGCGAACGCGCGCCACGTCGAGTACGGCTGGCCCCACGGTGCTCGGGGGCAGCACGTCGGCCACAGTCGCGGCGGGCAGGGCGAGCCGGCGCAGGGGCGCGTTTTCGAAGGCAACCAGCAGCTGACCGCCGGTGGCGCGCATACTTTTCAGCGACTCGCCATACGAGCCATTGACGTAGCGCCAGGCACGGGCCGCGCCCACGCCGCCGAGCACGTCGAGCCCCCGAAACTGGGAGCCCGCCACCACATGGCCCCGAAAAGCCGCGAGCTGCGTGAACACCTGGGCCGGGTTGCCAGACACGGGCCGCTCGGCTGTCCAGGACCGAAAATCAAGCAGATTGAGCCCCACCGCGAGCCGCCCGCGCAGAATGCCAGCCGACGTGGCGGCGAAAATCGTGTCGCGCAGCACCACCGTGGCGAAGGCGCTCACCGGCTGCCCGCCCGGCCCGATGGCCGAGTACGTGTCGCGCACTTCGCCGCGGGCCAGGTCGAGCACCACCACGCCCAGGCTGGTGCTGAGATAAGCCAATCCGTTATAAATCTGCACCTGCGATACGGTTTTGGCGCCCGCGCTGGCTTTGCGCAGCAAATCGGTCACGTTGCGCACCCGGCTGCCGGTAGCCCCGCCGAGCAAATCGAGGTTGCCGTTACGGTAGGCCACCACGAGCTGGGCGGAGGCCGAGTCGTAGGCCAGCGCCGCCACGCCGACATCGCTCAGCCCGTCGCGGCGCGAGAGCGTCTGGGTGGCGCGCAGGTCGAGGTCGTAGCGATAAAACGATGACTCATCGGCCACGTAGAGCTGGCGGCCGGCCAGGGCCAGGGCCAGCGGCCGGCGCGCCGGCAGGTGCAGCTGCCAGTCGCCGTAAGCGGCCTGGGCCAGGGCGGGCGCGTGGCCAGCCAGCAGCAGCAGGACGAGCAGAAGCCGAAAGAAAGGCATGGGACTTCGGTGTAAAGATTATTGTGGCACTGATTGCTTATTTTATATGAGGCAGTTTTGCGTTACTAAAAACGGTCATGCCCATCTGTCGTCCGCGCAGCGCAGCGGAGTCGAAGCATCTCTACCACCTCGTTGAGCGGCCCGAATGAAGCGGCCAAGATGCTTCGACTTCGCTGCGCTGCGCGGACGACAGATGGGCATGACCGTTTTTAGTAACGCAAAACTGCCTCCTAATCTCTCATCCCCAATCCCTTCTCCATCACCAGCGGCGGCACGGCCTCGCCGGCCAGAAAACACGGGCGGCAGCGGGCTTCGTAGAGGTCGGTTTCGCCGAGCAGAATCTGGTTGGGGCTGGCGGCAGTGCGGTACGAGTAGGCGGCCAGCTCGCCGCAGCACACGCACACGGCGTGGACTTTAGTGACGAACTCAGCCGTGGCCAGCAGCTGGGGCATGGGGCCGAAGGGCCGGCCGAGGTAGTCCATGTCGAGCCCCGCCACGATGACGCGGGTGCCGCCGTCGGCGAGCTGGCGGCAGACTTCGACCAGGCTTTCGTCGAAAAACTGGGCCTCGTCCACGCCCACCACGTCGGTGCTGCCGCCGGCCAGCAGCAGCATTTCGGCCGGCAGCTGCACCGGCGTCGAGCGGATGCTGGTCTGGTTGTGGCTCACCACGTCGTGGGCGTGGTAGCGGGTATCGAGGGCGGGCTTGAAAATCTCGACCCGCTGCCGGGCAATGCGGGCGCGGGTGAGGCGGCGAATCAGCTCCTCGGTCTTACCCGAAAACATGGAGCCGCAAATAACTTCGAGCCAGCCCCGGCGGCGCGAAAACTCGGAAAACGGACGGCGGGGCTCGGTAAACAAAAGGAGGCGGGATGGCGGATTAGGGATGAGGGACCGAAGTGGCGGCAAGCTTACTCTTTTCTTCAGCGAATAAAATTACTGGTTACGAAAGTAGGCATTTGTTGGGGCTGCCGACCGAACCGACCACCTTTGGCACGCTTCATCGTCAACTTGAGGTTCGCTACGAGCACAGAAGCGGCAGCTACCTGAAGGGTAAATTCATTGCTTATCGCCAATCCCTAATCCCTAATCCTGCACCACTGCCTGGCAGGCCAGCCGTTCGCTGGGTCCGAGGCGACCGGCGGCGCGGTAGCCGAGCTCGGCGGCGGTGGGCGAACTCAGGTACTCGGCGCCGGCGAGCAGGCGTACGCGGCAGCTGGTGCAGCGGCCTTTGGCCCCGCAGGCGTGCATCCAGGCGTGGCCCCGGCCGTGGATGGCGGTCAGCACGGTAGTGCCGGCGGGCACGTCGAGCGGCGGGCCGGGCAGGCCCTGAATGGTCAGCAGGGGCATTTGAAGGAAATGGACTGTCGTTTGGCCGTCGTCTGGCCGCCGTCTGGCCGTACCTTGGCCGACCAAAACCGGCCTCGTCATGCAAGATACCTACAGCTCCGCCAAGTGCGCCCGCTACGGCCAGCGGCTGGCCGCCCACCTGAGCCAGCGCTACTTTGAGACGCAACCCACGGCCCGGCTCGATGGCCCGGCGCTGCTCACTTTCACGCCCGTGCGCCAGGTGAACCTGCTGGTGCTGCGCCAGTTGCTGAGCCGCTGGCAGCAGCAGGCTAAGGCCCTGCGCAGCCCGTATTTCGACTTTGAGGCCCCGCCCGTGCAAGCCGCGCACAACCAGCTGCTCAACGTGCTCTCGCGCCACATCGCCCTGGGCCGGGAAGCGCTCGAACCCCTGCTGGCCCAGGCCGTGACCGACACGCTGCGGCTGGCCGCCGACCCGGCCGCCGCCTTCGCCGCCCTGCTACTGGCCGACGAGAATGACGACAACGCCGTGGCCCTGGCCCAGCTGCGCGAGCTGCCGCGCTACCTCGACCAGGCCCGACCGTTTTTCGAGGGTTTTCTGGCCGACCTGCCCGATGAGCAGGCGCTCGACCGCATCGCGCTGACCCGGCGCTTCGGGCAGTACCGGGCGGCCAACCAGCGGCGGCTGCCCACCGTGGCGCAAGTCGTGGCCGCGCTCAGCCCCCTGCTGCCGCTCACCGAAGCCGACCTCTGGGACGACGGCCCGGCAGCGGCCAAAACCAGCCCGGCGCTCGACCCAGAAGCCCAGCCGACGGCAGCCGTATTGCCGACCGCCGCGCCCGCTGCTCACTCACTCGCCCCCCAACCCGAAGCACTCGAACCCCTGCTGCCCCAGGCTACGCCCGTTTTGCCCGCGCCACCTGCCGCCCCACCCGTGAACGCGCTGCGCGAGGCGATTTCCATCAATCAGCGCTTTAGCTTTATCAATGAGCTGTTTGAGGGCGAAAATATGGAGTATCATGCCTTCGTGCAGCAGCTCGACGGGCAGCCCAGCGCCGACGCAGCCTTGGCCCTGGTGCGCCAGCAGCAAGCCGCCCGCCCCGAGTGGACCCGCAAGGAAGAGCACGTAGCCAAGCTGCTCAAGCTGCTCGAACGCCGCTTCGCCGATGCGTGAGCGGCTCCCGCCCGGCTCAGCTGCTCGCCCCGTCCGCGCCGTCAATGTCTGGCCCGGCCGGGGGCGGCGCTGGCTGCTGCCCTGGGCGCTGGTGCTGGCCGGGCTGCTCAACGTAGCCTGGCCCACGTACCGGCACTACGACTTTTCGCACTCGCTCGACACACGTGCCTATCTGCGCCTGGCCGCTGGGTACTACGACAGCGTGAGCGTAACGCGACGCTACCGGCTGCTGCTGCCGCTGGCGGCCGGCGCGCTGGCCCGCCCGTTGCGGGCGCTGGGTACACCGGCCACCAGCAGTAAAACAGCGGGCGCGCCCAGCGCGTCCAGCCCCGACGAGTGGGCGCGGCGTCTGGCGTTTTACCTGCTCAACTGCTTGGTGCTAAGCGCGGCGGCCGTGTGCTGGCTGCGGGCCGCGCGCCTGGCCGGGGCCGGGCCGCTGGCGGCGGTCGTGGCGCTGGCGGCGGTGCTCAGCAGTCGTTGGGCGGGCTACGCGGCGGGCCTGCCGCTCACTGACAGCTTGTATTTACTCGTGTTCGGGCTGAGTTACTACGCGGCCCGGCGCGGCGCGGGCGCGGGCTGGGCCGTGGCGCTCGCCCTGGCGCTGGGGCCGCTCAGCAAGGAGTCGTTCGGGCTGCTGCTGCCCTGGCTGCTGTGGTTTGGGCGACGGGCGCTGGGCTGGCGCGGGCAAGGCGCGGCCCTGGCCGGGGGCCTGCTGGCGCTGGGCGCGGCGCACGTCTGGGTGGATAGCGTGGCCGGCAACGCCCCTATCGAGAGCCTGACCAACGCGCTCAGCCACGTCGAAAACATCGCTTACTCGCTAAGCAAGCTCGTTTCGCTGAAGGGTCTGGCGGAGCTAGCGGGCAGCTTCGGCCTGTTCTGGCTGCCGGTGCTGCTGCTGCTAACCCGCCGCAGCGGCCGCGCCCGGCTGGCGCCCGTGCTGGGCTGGCCCGAAGCCGGCCTGCTGGTCGTGGTGGCCGCCCACGTGCTGCTCTCGGCCGACCTCGGCCGCATGGCGTTTTTGCTGGCCCCGGTCTTCACGGCCTCTTTGGCACTGGCCCTGACGGGGATTGGCGAGGAAGGAAACCGGCGAATAGCAGCCAGCTAACTGATGAGTATAGGACTTACGCACTCGTGAATCATTTCACGCAGTGTTTGACGCAGTGTCTCGCAGTGGAAATAAGTCGAAACACTGCGTCAAACACCGCGTCAAACACTGCGCGAAATGTTGTTTTGACCACATTGAATAAGCCCCTTCATAATTCTAACAAAACTGGCAAGTACCGGACAGCAGAAAGTCGCGCCGCTCGGCCAGAAAGCCGCCGGGCAGCTGCACGGTTGGGATGGCGACCTGGCTCAGGCAATACGTGTGGCCGCAGTTGGTGCATTTGAAATGCACGTGGTTGTCGAAGTGCGCGCCGGCCGAGCACTCGATGGAGCAGGCGGCGTAGCGCAGCACGTCGGTGTCGTCGATAACGCGGTGAATGAGGCCCTGCTGCTCAAAGCTTTTGAGGGTGCGGTAGAGGGTGATGCGGTCGAGGTCGCCCCCGATTTCCTGCTCGATTTCGGCGCCGGTGAGCGCGTAGCCTTTGCCCGATACGGCCGCGAGCACGGCCCGGCGCACGGGCGTCTGGCGCAGGCCGTGGCGCAACAGGGTCTGGGTAAGGCGGTCGGCAGCGGGAGCAATGGCGGGGGTAGGGGTGGTCGGCATAGCTCAAATCTACGTAAGGCAGGCGTGGTGGACGCCGCCGGGCCGGCCGCGTACCTTTGCACGGGTGCCACGCGGCCGGGCGGGGCAGCGCAGCATCAGCCCAACCAAGCTCGTGGTAGAATCAGTAGCCCGTCGGGCATTGGCCTGGCTTTGCCGGCGGCCCTGGGCGGTGGCCGCGCTCACGCTGGCTGTGGCCCTGCCGGGGCTGCTGCTCTACCTGGGCCGGCAGCCGCTGCTCGCCGACGAGCCGATTCGGGCGCTGGTAGCGCTGGAAATGCACTTTTCGGGACAGTTCTTCGCCCCCACGCTGCAGGGCCAACCTTACTACAACAAGCCGCCACTGTTTAACTGGCTGCTGGTGGGGCTATTTCGGCTCACGGGGCGGCAGGATGAATGGGTGCTGCGCCTGCCCACGGTGGCGGCGCTGCTGCTCTACGGCGGGGCCATCTGGCGGGTGCTGCGGCCGCAGCTGGGGTCGCGGCTGGCGTTCGCGGTGGCGCTGGCCTTCGCCACTACGGGACGCATCCTGTTCTACGACTCGTTTCTGGGGCTGATTGACCTCTGGCACGCGGGGCTGACTTGGCTGAGTTTTATGGCCGTCTGGCACTTGGGGCAGCGCGGGCACTGGGCGCGGCTATTTGTGCTCACTTACGCGCTCACGGCGCTGGGCTTTTTGCTGAAAGGGCTGCCCTCGCTCGTGTTTCAGGGCTTGGCGCTGGGGGTATATTTTCTGGACACCCGGCAGTGGCGACGGCTCTTTGGCTGGCAGCACGCGCTGGGACTGCTCGTGCTGCTGGGCATTCTGGGCGCGTATTTCTTCGTTTACAGCCGCCACAACTCGCTCGACATCGCGTTGCACACGCTCTGGTCGCAGTCGAGCCAACGCACGGTGGCCGCCCGGTCCCTGGCCGACTCGCTGCGCTACGTACTGCTGTTTCCGTTCGAAAACATCGGCCATTTCCTGCCCTGGACGCTGCTCGGGGCGGTGTTGTTTTTGAAAGAAGCCCGGCGCGGGGTTTGGCAAACGCCGTTTTTGCGCTACAACGCCCTGTTGTTTCTGGCCGTGCTGCCGGTTTACTGGCTCTCGCCGGCCACTATTCCGCGCTACCTGTTCATGCTCGTGCCGCTGGGCCTGACGGTGCTCGTGCCGCTCTACGCCGAGTTTCAGCCCCAACAGCGCTGGCCCACGCGCTGGCTCGATGCGACGCTGCTCACCCTGCTTGTGCTGAGCGCGTTAGCCGTGGGGCTGGCCCCCTGGCTGCCGCCCACGCGCGGCGCGGCGGGCGGCTGGGCGGCGGGCCTGGGCCTGAGTGCGTTGCTGGCGGCGCTGGCTTACTTGTTCGCGCGGCTGCCCGACGCGCGGCTTTGGCTGCTGGGCTATTTTTTACTGACCCTGCGCCTGGCTTTCGATATTTTCATCCTGCCCGCCCGCTACCGCATCACGCCCGAGGTAGCGTTCCGCGAAGCCGCTATCCGGGTGGGTCGCGAAACCCGCGGCCGCCCCCTGGCCCTGCTGCCCGGCGCGCCCCTCGACAACGACGAGGCGTATTACATCGCCCGCGAGCGCGGCCAGACGCTGAGCACCGACTCGCTGCCCCCGCGCCCCGGCCACCTCTACCTGGCCGAAGCCAGCCAGCTGCGCGGCCGCCAATACCGCGTACTTGACTCGTTCGTCATCGACCAGGGCGTAGTGTTGCGGGTGGTCGAGTTTAGTAGCACCAAGCCCTAGCTTGGTGCTTGGTGCTTGGTGCTTGGAGTTTGTGGGTTAGGTGTTAGGAATTGGGTGTTGGGTATTGGGTGTCAGGTCATGCTGAGCGCAGCGAAGCATCTTGCTCGCGTCGTTCACGCGGACCGTTCAACAATGCGAGCGAGATGCTTCGCTGCGCTCAGCATGACCTAACACCTAAGCCTCAAACCATAACCTTCAAACCACAACCCTCAACTTCTCATGCCCGCTCCACCCGCGCCGCCCGCTTACCGCCGCTACCTGGGGCTGTTGCTCAAGTTGGCTTTCATGACTGGGGCGCTGTGGCTGGTGGCCCGTCACCTCGATTTGCCTGCGCTGGGCCGCACGCTGCGGCAGGCCCGGCCGGGCTGGCTGGTGTTGGCGACGGCGCTCTTCGTGGTGTCGAAACTGCTCTCGTCGGTACGGCTCAACCGGTTTTTTCGAGTGGTAAATATTGAGCTGAGCGAGGCATATAACCTGCGGCTGTATTGGCGGGGCATGTTTTACAACCTGTTTTTGCCGGGCGGCATTGGCGGCGACGGCTACAAGGTGTATCGGCTGGGCCAGCGCTTTCCAGGGCGGCGGGCGCTCATTTTTCGGACCTTGCTGCTCGACCGGCTCAGCGGGATGCTGGCGCTGCTGGTGCTGCTGTTGGCCGGGCTGGGCGCGTCGGGCGCGCTGCCGCCGGCGTGGCGAGTGGCGGCGCTGGTGGCCCTGCCGCTGGGCGTGGGCCTGAGCTACGGGCTGGGCCGCTGGCTGTTTGGCGAATTTCGGACGGCGTTTGGGCGCACCTCGTGGCAGGCGTTGGGCGTACAGGGCGCGCAGGTGCTCTGCGCCTGGGCGCTGCTGGCGGCGCTCGGCGCGGCAGGCAGCCACGCGCCCATACTGCCTTATTTACTGGTGTTTCTGGCCTCGTCGGTGGCAGCCGTATTGCCGCTCACCGTAGGCGGGCTGGGCGCGCGCGAGCTGGTGTTTCTCTACGGCGCGCAATTGTTTGGGCTGAACCCGGCCGTGGCCGTAAGCGTGAGCGTACTGTTCTACGTCATTACGGCCGCCGTGTCGCTTGTCGGGGCGTTTCTCAATGAGCAATGAGTAATGAGCAATTCAGTTTTGACCACTTGCGGGTTGTTTTGAATTGCTCATTGCTCATTGCTCATTGATAATTGCTCATTGCTCATTGCTCATTGATAATTGTTCATTGAAACTTGCTCGCCGCCCAGCTCACGCAGTATTTCCCGTGCCTGGCCGCTGCGCCAGAATTCATACTCGGCTACCCGGCGCAGCGGCGAGCCGGGGCGGTCGGCCAGGGCCGGGTGCGTCATGAAATCCACGAAGTCAGCTTGTGCAAATGCGGCCGTCACGCCCCGCCGGAAGCCCTCGGCGCTGGCTGGCTCGGTCGAAAACGTGCTCACCAGCGCGCCCGGCGTATTAAAACCCACCAGCGCCGAGCGGCTCAGCCTGGCAAACGCGCGCAGCACCAGCCCGCGCCCGTCGAGCCGGCCGGCGGCCGTGAGCCGGCGCACCCGCCGTACGCCCAGCTCGCGCAGGATGCCCAGCAGGGCCGGCCCCAGCCCCGGATACTGGTGCAGGTGCTGGTGGCTGTCGGCGTGGGTGGGCGCGAGGCCAGCCTGAGTTAGTCGCCGCAGCTGCGCGGCCACTTCGGTTTTGAGGTCTTCGCGGCGCACTTGCCCCAGCAAAAACCGTCGCCATAGCCGCGACGATGGGTAAAATTGCCCGTCGGCATCCACCAGCGACGGCACAGCCGAGGCGGCGCTCAGCGGCTGGCCCGTGTTGAGCGTCAGGTGCAGGCCCACTGAGAACGTGGGCGAGGCCAGTGGTCGCAGCTCCCGCAGCTCAGCATCGGTGGCGAAGTTGGCCATCACCGTGGTGCCACTCACCTGTCCGGCCGCGCCCAGCTCCAGGATAGCGGCCGTGGCGGGCGCGTCCCAGCCGTAATCGTCGCAATTAATGAGCAGGCGGCGCATCGTAGGTTTGGGCGCGCGTTTGTTTGTCCCCCAGCAACGGGCTGTCTCTTTATCCCTAAAGAGAGAAGCCCCGACTGCGACAACAGCCGGGGCTTCAGAAGTGTGGGGGTTCTAGTGCAACCCTTTACTTCTCAACCGATGACAAAGGTAAGCGCGAAGAAGCTATTTCAGGGCCGGGGCATGAGCCTGGTCTGGGAGGTAGTGAAAGGTATTGCCAAAGGCTTCGGTCTCTGGCTTATCGCTCACTATTTGAGATAGCCTCGGTAAAGGCATCGGCCGATAGGTCGGTGCCTTTATTTTTTGGGGTTTGTGGCCGATAGCGCATGAACGGGTAGTTTAGTTAGCATTCGCGGCCGACAACGTCTGCCGCACTACATACGGCGGACGACTCGGGCGCGAATAATAATTATACATCCCAATCTCTGCTAGTACCCCGAAGCAAAGCAGAAATATCCCGGCCATAATTAAAAATAAGCTGAAAATAAATTCAAGCGGATACGTACCAAAAATATTAAGCTTAAAAAATACTGAGCGCACCAAAAATTGCCCCGCCAGCGCGCCACCGACTAATAAACTCAGCAAGCCGGCCACGCCAAATAAGCGAAATGGCTTGCGCCCGTGCACGATAAAAAAACGTAGAATAAATAAATCCAGAATAACGTAAAATAACTTGCTGATTTTATAATTGCTCTGCCCAAATTGACGCTCGTGAATTTCAATTGGAAACTCGCAGTAGCGCAAGCCCTTGCGGGCCACGAGCGCGCCCAAAAAGCGGTGCGCGTCGCCGAGCATTTCCACGTGCTGCACCAAATACCTGCGATAAGCTTTATAGGTAGCCCCGAAATAGCGCAGCTGCACCCCCGAGAGCTGCCGGATGATGCCGTGGGCGGCCGTGGCCAGAGCCGTGGCCACCGCCCCTTCCGGGCGCTTGGCTTTGGCCCCGCCCACGAGGTCATAGCCCTCGTTTATCAGGCTCATAAACTGCGGGATGTAGGCCGGGTCGTGCTGCAGGTCGCCGTCCATGGCGATGATGACTTCGCCGCGCGCCTGCGCGAAGCCGGCCCGCAGGCTGATAGTCTGGCCGTAGTTGCCGGCCAGGTCAATCGCTACTACCCGCGGATTGGCGGCGGCCAGCCCGCGCATAATCTCCCAGCTGCGGTCGGCGCTGCCGTCGTTCACCAGTATCAGCTCGTAGTCGTAGGCGTGAGCAGTCATCACCTCGGCCACCCGCGCCACGAGCAGGGCCACCGTGTCGGCTTCGTTGTAGAGCGGGGCCACGACGGAAATCAGACCCGTAAAAGCGGTGTGGGCGGTGGGCGTGGCGAGCGGGGGCATCATGCGGGCAAAGGTAGCCCCACCCCCCGGCCCCCTCCCCTGCGGGGGAGGAGGAGCCTGACGTGAGGAAATAGAGCTATGAAAAATCGGAGTTTAAGACAGCAAAAATCTGTAAAGAGTCGTCAGGCTCCTCCTCCCCCGCAGGGGAGGGGGCCGGGGGGTGGGGCTACCTTTGCCCATTATGCAATACCTGGAAGGCCGGCGCTACGTGGTGCTGGCAATCTTTACGCTCGTGGGGCTGCTCTTCGCCGGACGCTTGTTCTGGCTGCAGGTGCTCGACGACTCCTACAAAACGGCCGCCGACCGCAACACGCTCCAGCGGCAGGTGCAGACGCCGTATCGGGGGCTGATTTACGACCGGCACGATTCGCTGCTCGTCACCAACACGCCGGTTTATGACTTGCTGGTGGTGCCGCGCGAGATGCGGCGGCTCGACTCGGTGAAATTTTGCCGGCTGCTGCAATTGCCGCTGGCCGATTTGCGGCTGGCTTTGCGCGCGGCCCGCGCTTACTCGCGGGTGCGGCCCTCGCCGCTGGTGCAAAACCTGAGCACGGCCGAGCTGGCCGCTATCCAGGATAATCTGATTGACTTTCCGGGCTTTCGAGTGCAGGCGCGCATGGCCCGCGCCTACCGCAGCCCGAACCTGGCCCACGCGCTGGGCTACGTCGGCTCCATCACGCCGGCGCTGCTGCAATCGCCGAAATACGCACACTATTCGCCGGGCGAAAACGTGGGTATTTCGGGCCTGGAGTCGTTTTACGAGCCGGCGCTCATGGGCCGACGCGGGGTGCGCTACCGGCTGGTGAACGTGCGCGGCGTGGACAAAGGGCCGTTTCGGGCCGGGCAGTTCGATACGCTCTCGCAGGCCGGGCAGGACTTGCACCTCAGCATCGACCTCGAATTGCAGGCGTATGGGGAGAAGCTGCTGGCTGGGCGGCGCGGCTCCATCGTGGCGCTCGACCCGCGCACGGGTGAGATTCTATGCTTCGTCTCGGCCCCGCACTACGACCCGCAGCTGCTCAGCGGCAAGGGCAGCGGCAACCGCTACATGGGCCTGCTGCGCAACCCCGACCGCCCGCTTTTCGACCGTCCGCTGATGGCGACGTATCCGCCTGGCTCAGTTTTTAAGCTGGTCAATGAGCTGGTGGCCATGCAATTGGGCGTGGTGGGGCCGAACACGGGTTTTCCCTGCGACCAGCGCCTCGTGCACTGCACCCACCAGCACCAGTACCCGGCCAACCTGAGCATCGCCATCAAAAACTCCTGCAACCCTTACTTCTACCAGGTGATGCGGGCGGCGGTGCTGCGCGGGCAGTCGGCAAACCGTTTCGAGGACGCGCGCCTCGGGCTGGGGCAATGGCAGAAAATGGTGAAAACCTTCGGCCTCGGCGGCAAGCTCGGCGTGGACATGGGCCAGGAGAAGGGCGGGCTGATTCCGTCGCCTGACCGCTACGACAAGAAGATGGGCTTCCACCACTGGAATTTCAAGACGGTGTATTCGCTCAGCATCGGGCAGGGCGAAATCGGCATCACGGGCCTGCAAATGGCCAATACGCTGGCTACCATTGCCAACCGGGGCTGGTACATCGCGCCCCATTTCGTGCGCGGCATCGGCTCGCCGGCCCGGCCGCTGCCCGAGTTTCAGCAGCGCCACTACACGGCCGTCGATACGACGTTGTTCAAGTACGTCATTCCGGGGATGCAGCAGGTGGTGGACGGCAATGGCGGCACCGGCAACTTCGCCAGCCTGCGCCAGTACGGCATCTCGGTGGCCGGCAAAACCGGCACCGTGCAGAACTCGCACGGCCCCGACCACTCCACGTTCGCTGCCTTCGCCCCGGCCCAGCACCCGAAAATCGCCATCGCCGTGTTCATCGAAAACGCCGGCTTCGGCGGCACCGCCGCCGCGCCCTGCGCCGGACTGATGATGGAGAAATACCTGCGCGGCAAAGTTGCGCCCGGCCGCAAGCGCTGGGAAGACTGGATTATGTACGGCGATTTGAGCGCCCGGCGGCATTAGAATTGGTCGTTTATCGCGCTGACTTCACGCGTCGGACCAAGCCCCAGGAATTATGGAATTACCTTTAACCCCATGACCAGTACGGCTCCCGAACTTGAAGCTGCCCTGCGGGCCTTGCGGCCGCTGCTCACGACGCGCTTTCACGTGCGGCGGCTGGCCTATTTCGGCTCGTTCGCCACCGGCCAGCCCCGCCCCGACAGCGACGTGGACCTGCTGGTCGAGTTCGCGCAGCCCCTGGGCTGGGAGTTTTTCGAGCTGGAAGAAGTGCTGGAGCAAGCCCTACAGCGGCGGGTGGATGTCGTGACCGTGGACGCGCTGAAGCAGCAGCTGCGGGCGGGCATTCTGGCGCAGGCGCGCTTTATCTCGTAGTCGGATGCCGCGCGCTTATCTCTTGTTTCTGGAAGATATGCAGCTGGCGATGGAGCGTATCGGGCGCTACTGCGCGGGCCTCACGTTCGAGGAGTTTTCAGCCAACGAGCTGGTCATCGACGGCGTGGTGCGCAACCTGGGCATCATCGGCGAGGCGGCCAAGAAAGTGCCCCCGGCCGTGCAGGCCACGTGTCCCGAGCTGCCATGGTCGCAGATGTACCGCCTGCGTAACCGCATCTCACACGAATATTTCGGTCTCGACCTGGCCACCATCTGGCGGGTAGCGACGGCACACCTGCCAGCCAACTACACCGACCTGCTGCGCCTGCTGGCCGCCGAGCGCGACCAGCCAGCTCCACCAGCCAACTAATTCGGACCGCCGTTCTCCATTCTTAATCTTTCATCCTTACTTCTGACCCCTCCCGCTTGCTGCCCACCCCCAACCGCACCAACCGCAGCCTCGACTGGCCGACGCTGTTTCTTTACCTGGCGCTGGTGGGGCTGGGCTGGGTGGCCGTGTACGCGGCGAGCTACTCGCCCGACGCGCCGGCTAATCCGCTCGCCTCGCTCGGCTTCGCGGAGCTAATGGGCTTCAACTGGTTCAAGCAATTGCTGTGGATGGGCACGGCCATCGTCATCATTGTGGTGCTGCTGGTGGTCGATTATAAAACCTACGACACGCTGGCGTACGTGCTGTATTTCGGTATGATAGGGCTGCTGCTCATTACATTAGTGGTGGCGCGGCCCATTGCCGGCTCGCGCTCGTGGCTGGAGTTTGGGCCGGTGCGCCTGCAGCCGGCCGAGTTTGCCAAGTTCACGACGGCGCTGGCTGCCTCGCGCTTCATGGCCGGCATCAACCTGCGCAACCCCACCTGGCGCGACCAGCTCGTGCTGGCTGGGCTAACCTTGCTGCCGGTGGCGCTGATTCTGGCCTCGAACGAAACGGGGCAGGCGCTCGTGTTCGCGGCCCTGCTGCTGGCGTATTTTCGGGAAGGTATGTCGCCGATTATTTTGCTGCTGCTGGCGGCGGGTGGGGTGCTGCTGTTGCTGGCGCTGCTCGTGCCCAAAGCCTGGCTCATCGGCGGCTGCACGGGGCTTCTGGTGGTCGCTTTCGCGCTCAACGCCCGGCTCTGGCGGCACCATCTGGTGGCTTCGCTCGCCACTTGGGCGGTGGTGGTGGGCATGGTCTTCGGCATCGATTATTTTTTTAATAACGTGCTGCACGACTACCAGCGCCAGCGCATCGAGATGCTGCTCGACCCCGGCAAGGACCCGCTCGGCAAGGGCTGGAACGTGACGCAGAGCAAAATCGCGCTCGGCTCGGGCGGCTGGCTCGGCAAGGGCTTCCTGATGGGCACCCAAACCAAGTTCGACTTCGTGCCCGAGCAGAGTACCGACTTCATTTTCTGCACTGTGGGCGAGGAGTGGGGCTGGGCGGGCTGCGCGGTAGTTATCAGCCTGTTTCTGACCCTGCTCTGGCGGATTCTGCTGGTGGCCGAGCGGCAGAAATCGGTGTTCGGGCGCACTTATGGTTATTGCGTGGCCAGCATCCTGTTCGTTCACTTCGCCGTGAACCTGGGCATGACCATGGGCTTGGCCCCTGTGGTGGGCATCCCGCTGCCGTTTTTCAGCTACGGCGGCTCCTCGCTCTGGTCGTTCACGATTCTGCTCTTCTCCCTGCTGGCGTTGGATGCCCACCGCAAGCAGGATTTGGTGCACTGATTAACACTTTCAACTTCGACTCCTTCGGTATCCCTCTCACCTTTAGTAATTTGCCATGCGTGCCACGTCCTGCGCCGACCAGTTCAGCAACCCCAGCAGCTCGTAGGTTCCTGGCCCGACATGCCGATGAACTGCTCGGCCGAAATGTTGGAGGCAATCATGCTGGCCCCGATGGCCCACCACGTCAGCGAGCCTTCGGCCAGAAAATAGTCTTTAGTGTCGAGCTGGGCCTTCTGCTTGCGCTTGTAGATGTAGAAACCGTAAGCCGCAACCCCCACCAGGTAAAGCAGGAAAATACTCAGGTCCAGCGTGTTGAAACTTTTGTGCATAAATGCGGGGAAAACGGAAGAGAGGGAGAAGCAGACCCTTGCGCCGCCGCCCAACGGCACCTCACCCCCCTGGCCCCCCTCTCTTTTGGAGAAGGGGGCCAGGGGGGTGAGGTGCCGTTGAGCAGTTGCGTCAGTCAATACCCCGGATTCTGAGTCAAATTAGGGTTGATGTCGATTTCGGACTGCGGGATGGGCATCACGTTGTTGAACGCCTGAATAGCTTTGCCCTGGGCCGTCATGGTGGCTACCAGCGTGCCGGTACGCTTCAAATCGTACCACCGGTCGTTCTCGAAAGCGAATTCGATGCGGCGCTCCTGGAGCACGGCGGCCTTAAAATTGGGCGTGGCGGCCGTTAGGTCGGTGCCGGGGGCGGGGGCGCTGAGCGGCCTGCCGAAGGCGCGGCGGCGGACCTGGTTGATGGCGTTGAGTCCTTCCGGAGTGGGGCCGACGGCTTCGGCCAGAATGAGGTACATCTCCGAAAAGCGCAGGACTGGGAAGTTGAGCGGCGAGTCCCAGTTGTTCACGTTGGTGCGGCCCACGTACTGCTTGCGGATGGTGAAGCCATTGGGGTTGCCCACCAGCGACGCCGGTTGCACCTGCCCGTCGGGGTATTTGTCGCCCGGAATGAAGAGGCTGCCCGGCCGCCGGGTGTCGCCGGTGGCATAGCCGGCCACCAGGCCCGGCTCGGGGATGTTGTAGCCGTAGCCGCCGGCCGACACCACGAAGGGACTGCCGAAAAAGCGGGCCCCCCAAAACTCGTTCATGCAGTTGCCAGGCCCATCCTTGAGGTAGTTGGACAGCCCGCTCTTGAACTGCACCTCGAACAGCGACTCCTGCCCGTTCTCAAACTCGACCTGGAAGTTCTTGGCATAGTCGGCCCAGAGGGCGTATTTGCCCGAGCTGATGACTTCGCGGGCGCGCTGAGCGGCCTCGGGCAGCTTGCCCTGGGTGAGGTACACCTTGGCCAGCAGGCCCGTAGCCGCGCCCTTGGTGGCCCGGCCCAGGTCGTCGCCGGCGTATGAATCGGGCAGCTTGGCGATGGCGCCGGTCAGGTCCTTCACTATCTGGTCGTAGACCTGGGCCGCGGGGGTACGCGTGAGGGCGGCGGCTTCGGCGGCGCTCTTGGCCGGCGCGGTTACCAGGGGTACGTCGCCGTAGGCCCGCACCAGGTAGAAGTAGTAGAGCGCGCGCATGAACTCGGCTTCGCCCAGGCAGCGGTTTTTCAGGGCCGTCTCCATGTCGATGCCCGGCACCCGGGCCAGCACCTGATTGGCGGCCCCGATGCCCAGATAGGCCCGCTTCCAGTGGTCGGTGATGACGGAGTTGGTGGCCGGAATGGTGAAGTTGTCGAGCTGCTGAAACTCGATGCCATCGGCTGCGCCGCCGCCACCGGTAGTGGTATTGTCCGACATAATCTCGCCGATGCCCCAGAGCGAGTAGTTGAACATGCCCACCTGGTTGAGCTGCGAGTAGGCCGAGTTCGTGGCTTGCACCGCGTCAGCCGCCGTTTTGTAGAAATTCTCGGTCGTCAGCGTGTTGGTGGGCTTCAGGTCCAGGTAGTCTTTGGTGCAGGCCGCCTGGCCCAAGCCGAGGGTGAGCAGCAGAGCCGCGCTTCGCAAATAAGTTGGATGTGCCATGATAGAGAAAAATTGAAGAAGAGGTTGTTAGTTGTCAGTTGTCGGTTGTCGGTTGTTAGTTATTAATCTCTTGCAACTAGCTGATTAACAACTGACAACTAGCAACCGACAACTAGCAACTCAGAAGCCCAGATTAATACCGGCCAGCAGCACGCGGGCCTGCGGGTACACGCCCCGGTCGACGCCGAAGCTGCCGCCCGAGTAGCCCTGCTCGGGGTCGAAACCCTTGTATTTGGTTACCGTGAGCAGGTTTTGGGCGCTCACGTAGATGCGCGCCCGCTGCAAGGCTGGCAACGCGCTCAGCTTGGGCAGGGTGTAGCCCAGCGTGAGCAGCTTGAGGCGCATGTAGGAGCCGTCTTCCACGTAGTGGCTCGACACGCGCAGGTTCTGGTTGGGGTCGCCGGCAATGGCGCGCGGGATATTGTTGCTCGTGCCCGGACCCGTCCAGCGCTCCAGGGCGATGGTGCTGGCGTTGGACGCCCCGTAGATGCCGCCCTCGGTATAGTAGCGGTTCAGGTTGTAGATGTCGTTGCCCTGCGAGCCTTGCAAGAACACGCTCAAATCGAAGCCCCGGAACGTGAACGTGTTGGTCACGCCGTAGGTGAAGTCGGGGTTCGGGTTGCCGATGTACGCCTGGTCCTTGCCGTCAATCACGCCGTCGCCGTTGAGGTCCTTGAACCTGATGTCGCCGGCCGCCGTGCCCGACGTCTGGTAGAAGCCCGTAGGCGACTTGGTGTTGAGGGCCTTCAGCTCGTCGGCATTCTGAAACAAGCCGTCGGCCACGTAGCCGTAGAACGAGCCGAAGGGCACGCCTACGTCGTAGCGCACGAGGTTGCCGCCGCGCGTGCCCTGGCCGAAGAAAGGGCTGCCCGCCCCCAACGATTCCAGCCGGTTGCGGTAGGTCGAAAAGTTGAGCGTCGTCGTCCAGGTGAAGCCCTGGTCGCTGGCGCTGACCACGTTCTGGGTGACGAGCGAGAGGTCGATGCCCCGGTTGAGGGAGGAAGCGGCGTTGAGGTTCACGTTCTCGATGGTGCCCGACACGGCCGACACGCCCACCGAGGCAATCAGGTTGGGCGAGCGGCGGGTGTAGGCATCGAGCGTGAGCAGCAGGCGGCCCTTGTAGAGGCCCACGTCCACGCCCACGTTGGCCTGCTGGTTGTTTTCCCACTGCAGGTTGGTGCTCGCCAGGCGCGTCGGGAAGCCGCCCCGGTTGAGCTGCTGGGCACCGGACCCAAAGACGTAGGAAGTCGGAATGGCCCCGTTGAAGTCGGGCAGGTTGGTGCCATTGATGGTGGCCAGGTACTGGAAGGACCCCGCGTTGTTGGGGTTACCCACTTTGCCATAGCCCGCCCGCAGCTTCAGGTTGCTGATGAGGTCGTTATCGCGCAAAAAGTCCTCCTCCGAAACGCGCCAGCCCACCGAAGCGCCGGGGAAGAAGCCCACCGAATTTTCGCGCTCGAAGGCCGAGGAGCCGTCGAAGCGGCCGATGGCCGACAGCAGGTACTTGCCGGCAAACTCGTAGTTGAGGCGGCCGAAGTAGCTCAGCAGGCGGGTTTTGCCCCGGTCGCCGAAGTTGCTGGTCTGGGAGTTCACCGGTCCCTGGCCGAGCACTTGCAGGTCGTTGGTAGTGTAGCCGGTGCGGCTGGCCCCCACGTAGCTGTAGTTGAACTGCTGGGCCGACTGCCCCACCAGCACCGTCAGGTCGTGCTTTTCGGCGAACACGCGGTGGTAGGTGGCCGTGTTCTCCACCAGGTAATTGGGGTTGTAGGCCGAACCCGAGGTGAGGCTCGCCTGCGAAACGGGGTACCTCGACGAGCCGGGGATGGAGGGGTTGAAGTTGTCATACTGCCCGAATTGCAGGTCGGCCCCCACGTTGGTGCGCAGGCGCAGGCCGTTCACCGGCTTCAGCTCCACAAAAAACGTCGAGGTGATGCGGTTGCTGGTGCCCTGGTTGATGGGCCGCCGCGCTATCGTGATGGGGTTTTCCTCGCCGTAGTTGTCGGCCGACGTAAACTCGTAAAAACTACCGTCGGGGTTGAAGGCCGGGGCCGTGGGCGGGGCCTGGATGGCGAGCTGAATCACGCCCACGAACTCGTTGTTCTGGTTGATGTTCTGGCGGTCCTCCTGGTGGCTGAAGCCCAGCGTGTTGCCCACCCGCAGGCGCTTGCTCAGCTCGATGTCGCCGTTGGCCCGCAGCGTAAAGCGCTGGAAATTGGAGTTGATGATGACCCCATCCTGCTGAAAATAGCCGGCGCTCAGCGCGTAGTGCGCCTTTTCGCCGCCGCCGCTGGCCGAGAGGTTGTAGCTCTGAATTTTGGCGGGCCGAAAAATCTCACTCAGCCAGTCGGTGCCCGCGCCCAGCGCGGCAGGGTTGGCGTACTTCGGAATGAGGGCCAGGCCGCCGTTGCGCCGGGCCTCGTTGTTGAGGGTGGCAAACTGCTCGGCGTTGAGCATCGGAATCTGCCCCCACACCCGCTGCTGGCCGGTATAAGCATCCACGTTGAGGCTCGACACGCCGCTCTTGCCCCGCTTGGTGGTGACGATGACCACCCCGTTGGCGGCCCGCACCCCGTAAATAGCCGTGGACGAGGCATCCTTCAATACATCTATGCTCTCGATGTCATTGGGGTTGATGGAGTTCAGCTCGGTGCCGTTGTCGGTGGACGGCAGCGGGAAGCCATCGACCACGAAAAGCGGCGAGTTGTTGCCGGCCGACGTGATGCCGCGAATATTAATCGACGTGCCGCCCGCCGCGCCCGGCTGCCCGGAGTTGGACACCACCTGCACGCCCGCCGCCCGGCCCTGAATGGCCTGTGCCGGGTCCGACACGGGTTGCGAGGCAATGTCGCGGCCCGACACCGACGACACGGCCCCGGTCACGCTCTGGCGCTCCTGCGTACCGTAGCCCACCACCACCACTTCTTTCAGCGACTGCGTGTCTTCCACGAGCCGGATG
>JANXNW010000233.1 GCA_025353905.1 Hymenobacter sp. | reverse complement strand
AGCGGCTCCCGGCTTTCGAGGTCGGCAATGTCGTAGCTGTTGGCGGCTTTGAGGATGCCGACGTGCTCACGGACGAAATACGTGTTGCGGGCGAAAAGCTTGTGCATGGGCGAAGTAATTGATGGATGTTCCGCAAGGTAGTGCTTCGCCCGAACGACACGTTTCTTTTCACCCCATCACCTCTTCTCCCAGAATGGTTTTGCGCTCACCAATCTGCTGCCGCCACATGGCGTAGTACAGCCCTTTTTGGGCCAGTAATTCGTCGTGCCGACCGGCTTCGGCTACCTGACCGCGCTCCAAAACGAAGATGCGGTCGGCGTGCAGAATCGTGCTCAGGCGGTGGGCGATGAGCACGGTGATGTGCTGGCGCGAGCCGGACAGCTCGCGCACCGTGCGGCCGATTTCCTCCTCCGTGAGCGAGTCCAGGGCCGAAGTGGCTTCGTCGAAGACGAGCAGCGTAGGTCGCCGCAAAAGCGCCCTGGCAATGCTCAGGCGCTGCTTTTCGCCGCCGCTGACTTTTACGCCGCCCTCGCCAATGACCGTATCGAGGCCCTGAGCGGCGCGGGCTAGCAGCGAGCCGGCCGCTGCCTGGTTCAGGGCGCGCAGGCACTCCACGTCGGTGGCCTGGGGCGCGACGAAGCGCAGATTGTCGCGGATGCTGCCGGCAAAAAGCTGGGTGTCCTGCGTCACGAACCCGATTTGCTCGCGCAGCTGGTCGCGGTCAATCTGGTCGCCTGAAATACCGTTGTACAGAATCCGTCCCGATAGGGGCGGGTAGAGCCCGACGAGCAGCTTGACGAGCGTCGTTTTGCCCGAGCCGCTGGGGCCGACGAAAGCGATGGTTTCGCCCAGCTCAGCGCCGAACGATATGTCGCTGAGCGCCGGCACCTGGGCCGTGAGGTGCCGAAACGAAACGTGCTCGAAGGCCAGCGTTTCCAGCCGGCCTACGGCTTGCGGCTGAGCTGGTTTTTCATCTCTGGGCGTGTCGAGTATTTGCTGAAAATTAGCCAGCGAGGCTTCCGTTTCGCGGTAGGTGCTGATGATGTTGCCCAGCTCTTGCAGCGGTCCGAAAATGGCGAACGAATAAATAAAGAGCGAGAAAAATTCACCCACCGTAATTTTATGCTGCACCACCAGAAATAACATCAGCAATAAAATGGTGCTTCGCAATAAATTCACGAACGTGCCCTGCACGAAGCTCAAGGACCGAATGTAGCGCACTTTTTTCAGCTCTAATTTGAGGATGCGGACGGTGGTGGCGTTCAAGCGCTCAGTCTCCTGCTGGGCCAGGCCCAGGCTTTTGACCAGCTCGATGTTGCGCAAACTCTCGGTCGTGGAGCCGGCCAGGGCCGTGGTTTCGGCCACGATGGTTTGCTGCACGACCTTGATTTTGCGGCTCAGCAGCGAGCTGATAAAGCCCAGCAGCGGAATGGTGAGAAAATACGCCGGCGCGATGGGCCAGTAAACGGTCGTGGCGTACCACATCACGAAAACGATGCCCACGACCGACGTAAAGAGTACGTTCACAAACGACTGAATGAGCTTCTCGACGTCGGTGCGCACCTTCTGTAATTTGCCCAGCGTCTCGCCCGAGCGCTGGTCCTCGAACACCTGATACGGCAAATCGAGCGAGTGCCGCAGCCCGTCCGAATACAGCCGCGCGCCCAGGCGCTGGGTGATGACATTGACGAAGTAATCCTGGAAATTTTTGGCGATGCGCGAAATCATGGCCACGCCCATGGCCTGCAAAATCAGCACGCCGGCCCCGCCGGCCAGAAACGCCCAGAAGCCGGGCCGCAGCGGGCTGTTGAGCGCGGGCGTGACGCAGCGGTCGATGAGCTGCCGAAAAATGTAGGGGTCGAGCAGCGAGAAAACCTGATTGACGGTAGCCAGCACCAGCGCCAAGATGAGCAGCGGCCAGTAGTGGCGCAGGTAGGAGTAGAGCAGTTTCATGAAATAAGTAACCGGCGCGGCGGCGCAACGACGGGCTGCTCGCCGCGCCATTGGCGCAAGAGAGTTACTAACGCAATTCGCGGGTAAATGCTTTCAGAAACGCGCCCCGCCGACTACCTGCCAGTGTCGAGCTATGCGGAAATGGCGGGAAGAATCAGCGAAAAAATCCGACCCGCGCCAATCTTTCCCGCCACCCCGGTGTTATGCTACCAAACCTCCAGCATCCGTTAATTAACCCTAAGCTCCCAAGTCATGCAAGGTAAAAACCTGTTTAATTTCGGCCCCGCCCTCGGGTATTTCTTCCGCAAGAACGACCCCAACCGCACCACCAACTTCAACTTGCGGACCATGCACTTCATCAATAAGCTCAGCCTGGCCATGTTCCTGGTGGGTTTTTGCGTCTTGCTCTACCGCTGGTTTCTGCGCTAAGCCCGCCTCCTTTCTGTTCCCGAAGCAACCGCCTCCGCCCGGCTCGTCAAGAGCCATCAGCGGGGGCGGTTGCTTTATTTTTGCGCCCATCCAAACTCGAAAAACTCACTCCTCCCCACCTCACTATTTCCCTAATCATGAACATTGAGGATTTCCGCGATTTCTGTCTGAGCCTGCCGGGTGCGACGGAGGACACGCCGTTTGGGCCGGATACGCTCGTGTTCAAAGTGGGCGGCAAGCTCTTCGCGCTGACTGACATTTCGACATTCGCCAGCATCAATCTCAAGTGCGACCCGGCCCAGGCCGTTGAATTACGTGAGCAATTCGACTTTGTGCAGCCGGGCTTTCACATGAATAAAAAGCATTGGAATACGGTGCTCATCGGCACGGGCGTGCGCGACGCGCAGCTGCGCGAGTGGATTACGGACTCGTACGCGTTGGTTCGTAGGTCATTGCCAAAGTAGGACGCAGCCTTTGCTGCGTCAGTGCTAGGCTGGCTTGCGCGCTGACGCAGCAAAGGCTGCGTCCTACTTGCTTTACCGCTTGTTACTGCCCGACCAAAAACACCGCATTCCCAAACAGCAATTTCCCGCTCTGCCAGAAGGCGCGGAACAGCGGGTTGTCGCCGAGATAAACTACCTGCCCGCGCCCTAGCTCCTGAGTGCCGAGCACGAAGGTGTCCACTAATTCTTTGCGGGCTTTGCGGCCGGTGTAGCCGGCCGTGTAGCCGTCCTTTTTGATGACGCCCACGTTCCAGCCCCCCTTGCCTAGAAAGCGGTAGGAGAGCGGGGTGCGGATAAGGGCTGAATACGAGTCCCCGTAGCCAAAAGCCAGCGGGTGGGTGTTGTCGAGCCGCACGCGGTAGATGCTGCCCAGGGCCAGGTCCTCGGTGCTTTGGCGGTCAGCGGTGCCGTATTTGCGCAGGGCCCCATACGGGTTGGCCTTGTCCGTTTTGCGGATTTCAGTCGAGTCCACGGCCTTCGTTTTCAGCAGAAAGTCGCGCTTGCCGGCCAGGAATTTGGCGGCTCCTTCGAGGGCGATGAGCCGGCCGCCGCCGCGCACCCAGGTTTTGAGCGCGTCGAGGCCGCGCTCGGAGTAGATGTCGGAGTAATCACCGTCGGGCAGAATCAGCACGTCGTATTTACTCAGGCTGACGCGGCTCAAATAGTCGGTGCCGAGCACGGTGAGCGGGTAGCCGAGCTGCTGCTCGAAGAAGTGCCAGACTTCACCGAACGCGGTCGCGTCCACGCCCGGCCCGGCCACGACGGCCACGTTCGGGGCTTTGACGGCGCGCACCGAGCCGGAGCCGAGGTCGCGTCCGGTGCTCGCAAAGCCCGACTTGACGGCCTGCACGACCACGCCCGCCGAGTCGGCCTGTGCCCGCACGAGCTGGTCGAGGCGCGCGCCCAGCGCCTCGTTGCCGGTGCGCGGAATGACGAGCGTACCGGGCGCGTATTTCTGCCCTTCGGCCTCGAATACTTCCGTGGCAAAGCGGACGCGCACTTTTTGCTGCAGCAGCCGACTCAAAAAGCGCACGTCGGGCAGCCCGTTCCAGCGGGCGAGGTAGGCGTAGGGCGTGGCGCCGGGCGCGGCGGCGCTGCCCCGCACGGTGGCCGTCGTTGGGGCCGCTGCCGGGGCCGCGCCGCCCATTTCCAGCCGCTCGGCCAGGGCGTAGGCTTTTACCCCGAACGAGTAAGGCAAGGCCCAGGCCGTAATATCGTAAGTGAGCGAGTCTTCGAGCGCGGGCTTGGGGTCGAACAAAACCTTGACCAGCGTGGACTTGGGCTGGTACATGCTCACGAGCACGTCCCGGGCCTGCACGGTGACGGCCCCGGTTTTGCCGCTGGCGTAGTCGTAGCCTCTGGTGCTGAGCTTGCGGGGCGCGAAGCCGTAGCTGATTTGCTGGCGCTCCAAATACTGAGTCAGCATCCGCAATTGGCCGGGGTCGAAGCCGGCGCTGAGCACGAACGTTTTATACGGTCCCTGGGGCTTGGTTTTGGCCTCTGAGAAATACTTCTGGAATTCGCGGAGCAGGTCGTCGTGGCGCTCGGCGGTGGCCTGAATGGTGGCCCGGCTGGCGGCGTGGTGGTGGTCGATGCGCTGGGCCAGGGTGAGCGTGTCGCCGTCGGGCCGGGCGTAGCGCACGCCGCCCGCCCCGCCGCCGCCCTGTTCGTAAGTCATGCCGATGGCCCCGTTAAACGTCGGCCAAGTGTCGCCGTAGGTCGGAGCGAATAAATCGTAGGTTTCGCGGGTGAAATACAGCCAGTTGTTTTTATCAAAAATCGCCCGGTTGTAGTCGCCGATGACGTTCTGAAACTGCCGCTGCCAGGCCGTGATGTCGGCGTGGTAGGGCTTGGCGGCGGGCGAAAAATAGTAGGAATTATTCGGCCCCATCTCGTGAAAATCGGCGTGCACCTGCGGCAGCCACTGGTTGTATAGCGCGATGCGCTGGCGGCTTTCCTGTTGGGTTTGCCAGGCCCAGTCGCGGTTCAAATCGAAGTAATAGTGGTTGTAGCGCCCGCCCGGCCAGGGTTCGCGGTGCTCCCACGAGTCAGGGTTGGCGTTGGCGTTCTCGCTGCGCACCCGGTTGTACCAGTT
>JANXNW010000228.1 GCA_025353905.1 Hymenobacter sp. | reverse complement strand
TTACTATTGGAAGGCTAAGCTGCTGCAAAAGCAGGGCAAAAAAGCCGAAGCCATCGCCGCCGCTACTAAGTCCTTGGAACTGGTGGCCAGCGACAAAAACGAGGTGTCGAAAGCCGAATACACCCGTCTGAACCAGGAGGTGCTGGCCGCTGCTGGCAAGAAGCTGTGAGACATGAGACTGTAAGATATGAGGCTTTTCGCGGCGAGAGTCTCACCTCTCATGTCTCACAGTCTCATATCTAAAACCAGGCGCTACTCGCGCAGCAGCTTGGCAGCCCGCCCGGCGGTGCGCACCACGTAGAGGCCCGGCGGCAGCGTGGCGGGCAGTTGCAGCCGCGCCACGCCGCGAGCATCGGTGCGGGCGCGCAGCACCTCGCGGCCCTGGGCATTGAGCACGAGTAGCGGGGCATCGGGCGCGGCCCCGGCCACTTGCAGCTCGCCCGGCCCGGCCGGGTTGGGGGCTATTGTCAGGCGGTCGGGGCTGAGGCCGGAGTCGGCGATTACGGCCCGCACGGGCGAGTAGCTCACCCGGCCGTTGAGGTCGGTTTGGGCGAGGCGATAATAGACGGTGGGAGCGGCGTAGCGGGCCAGGTCGGGGTCCGCAAACTCGTAGGCTGCGGGCTGGGCCGTGCTGCCCTGGCCCGCTGCCCAGCCCACGCGCCGAAAGGATTGCCCGTCGGTGCTGGCTTCGATGCCGAAGCCTGCGTTGTCGGTTTCCGAAGCCGTTGTCCAGGCCAGTCGAGCACCCGCGCCCTGCCGCTCGGCCCCGAAGCTGACCAGCCCCACTGGCAACGGGGCGGCAGCGCTAAACTCGAACGCGCCCAGGCTGAAGCCCCGGCTGCCGGGCCGGGCCGCGCCCGCCAGGTCAGTGGCCGGCGCGCCGGTGGCCAGCCCCGCCCCGATGGCCGGGCTGGCGGCTTGCAGGCGGAAGTCGGCGGTCGTAAAATCGACACTGGGGTTCACGAAAAGCGGGTCGGCCCGCACGGTGTTCATGCCTGGCACGGCTTCGGTGGTGCCGCCGAAGTGTAGGTTGTAGCGCGTCACCAGGTTCGTATTCCGGTAGTTGATGTTGATTCTCTTGCCCGGCAGCGGCACCAGGATATTGTTTTGGATGAGCACGTCGTTCGACACGTTGGCGAAAATTTCGCCGTTATCCAACTCCGTGCTTTGCGAGTTCAGGTAGGCCGTGTTATTGATAATATCGACATGCTCACTTTCGAAGGTGTGGATGCCCGAGCCGCCATTATTCGCGCACAGGTTATTGGCCACTAGTGTCCGGCCGGTGTAAGCGCCCAGCGTCGAGCCGTTCTGGGTGTGTTTGCTGTCGTCGATAATGATGCCGTTGCCATCGGTAATGGCGCAGGCCGCCGCCCATTTCACAAACAGCCGGTTGCCGAAGCAGCGGTTGCCGCGAATCACCATGTGGTAGCCAGGGGCTTGGTCGTAGGCCCAGCTCTGGTAGAAGGAAATGCCGCTGGCTCCGAAAAGCGTGTGCCAGCAGTTGTTATAAACCAGGTTGTTTTCGGCCGTTACGTAGTCGCACTGAATGGCACTGATGCCGCCCCCGCCGCACTCAGAAACCTCGTTACTGACGAAGCGCAGGTGGTGGGGCCGCCCGAGGGTGGCGCTCGCGTAGCGGCCATCGGCCGATATACCCGTGCCGTTATATTTCGCCTCGTAGTCGCCGGGCCGGATGGCCCCCTGCTCATCGCAGCTTTGGTTCTGCGTTTGGGCAGCGGCCACGCTCTGGCTGGCCGAAGCCCCCTGGATGCGGAAACCACGCACCTCGATGTAAGCCGCGCCGGGACCCACTGAAAACCCGCTCCAGCCGTCGAACTTGAGCAGGGGCTGCTCGCCGGGATAGTTTTTGAAGACAATCCACTTGTCGGGTGTCCCGGCCCGGCTGATGTATACCGTGTAGCAATTGGCGCAGGGGTTGGTGTAAGTACCGCCGCGCACGATTACCTCATCGCCGGGCAGCGCCACGTCGGCCGCGTGCTGAATCGTGGCGTAGGGCTGAGCCAGCGTGCCGGGGTTGTTGTCGTTGCCCGTGGCGGCCGACACATAGCGCTCAGTGGCCCGCGCGGTGTGCGGCACCAGGCTTAGCAGCACGCTCAAAAAGATAAGTAGCTTGTACATAGTGCTGCGGAGTAGAGTGGAGTCGCATTACTAAGTAAACGCTTGATTACAAGCTATGTTGTGTGTCGTCGAAAAAGTCAATCGGTTAGCCGCAGAGTGCCACCACGGCGAGGCACGCGACCTGAGCCGATGCCGAAGCAGGCACGGCCGGCCGCGCTTATCACGGCTGACCCAGCGGCCAGAAACCACCTGCGTCAGCCGCCAGACAGCTTTTATTCGGTCGCCGGCTTCGCCCCCTCGTTCGCCATTTTCGTGAAGGCCCGCGCCGCGTGCGTAAACTCCGAGGGCAGCAGCACGACGGTGGTCGTGTTGTTATCAATGCCGATTTCGGAGAGCATTTGCAGGCGGCGCAATTCAAGCGCAATCGGGCTGCGCTCCATCTCCAACGCGCCCTGGGTGAGCTTGAGCGAGGCTTCCAGCTCGGCTTCGGCCTTGATGATGCGGGCGCGTTTTTCGCGGATGGCCTCCGCCTCCCGCGCCATCGCCCGCTGCATGGACTCCGGGATTTCGACATCTTTGATTTCGACCAGCTGAATTTTGACGCCCCACGGTTCAGTCGCCGCGTCCACTACTTGCAGCAGCGCGGCGTTGATGTCGGCCCGCTCGCGCAATACCTCATCTAGCTTATGCTGGCCGATGATGTTGCGCAGCGCCGTAACCGAG
>JANXNW010000206.1 GCA_025353905.1 Hymenobacter sp. | reverse complement strand
GATTTTCAGGTCGGGCAGGTCGCGGAATTCGCTCAGCGGCACCAGCCCGTCGGACTTAAAGCCGATGTTGAGAATCACGTCGCGGTCGGTGATGCCCACCACGGTACCCGTAATGACCTCTTCCTCCTGCACGGTGGTGAGGGTGTCGCCGTACATTTTTTCCAGCTCAGCGCGCTGGTCGGCCGAGTAGCCGCCCCCAAACCCACCGGCATCGACATTGTCCCAGTCGAAGTTATCAACCATTTCTGCCATAATAATTTCAGGCTTCTAAGCTACTGAACACCACGGCCAAAACCCAAAGCCAGGGCGCACTTTACGTGAATGCCGGAAAGGTTGCTTTCCAGCCCGCCACCTTGACGGGGCCGCAAAGGTACGGGATTTTGGGCGGGGTTTGTTAGTCCTAATACTGCCCACAGCCTAAACGCATTTAAATAAGCCCGACTACTCAAACTGCGTAGCGAGCCAGTTTTTTTTAAATGTCGAGGGTTAAATCCTGATGCCCTATCGGATAGGCCCATCCATAATCCATCGTTATTCACGGAAAAGAGAAGTGAAAAATCGTTGGGTCGAGTGAGCGGTAAGGAATGACGGTGGTCACATCCGCATCCTCTTGTGCACAGATGTAGCGCAGGTAAAGTCCTGACTTACGTAACTCGACCTGTTTTATGAGCAGGTCGCTTGCTAGACAAGTATTAACAAGAACTGCATTAGCCCGCGCAACTAGCCGCTTACCCAGGGCGTCTATTATTTTTCCCTCCCACCTATTCCTAATAATCAGGAATTTTTTGTCTCGAATGCGGTCCGATAGCAGGACAATTTTATTGGCTCGTAAGCGAAAAGTGTAAGATGAATCCTGGGTTGGTGCACGGGGGTAATCACCAGCAGTCCGCAATATCGAGACGTTGAGTAGGCTATCGTGGCGAGAGGTGACCAGGAGCGATGCCCAATACACGCTGGCGCTCGCCGTCTTGACCGTATTGTCTGTCGTGGGCGGACCGGCTACCGCGCGGTCAGCGTGTGAGGGAGGGCTATTGGTTTTTCGGTCGTCCGCATAATCCTGGTGTAGCAGCTTGTCTAGTATGCGGATTACGGGCGCTTCATAGCGACTCAAGCTTGGCAGGCGCACTGTATTGATTTCGTAAATCCAGTATTGACAAAGCTGCGGCTCAGGGTTCGGGCTAAACAAAGTGTCGTGTCGTAACACGGCACGTCCAGCCAAGTCAGGGCTGGCTGTGTATAAAACGCGCACGGAGTAGGTGGTAGCCGGGCGAGACGTTTTAGAAACGGCTGCCGCCGGGTGTCGCGGCTGGCAGCTACCGGCAATTGCGCAGGTTAGAAGTAGAAGCAGCGGTAACAGGGTCCGCGCAGGTACGTTGGTATCGAGTAAGACCCTCACGCGGCGTGGCGCAAGTTTTGGTCGCGCCAGTCGCGCATGACAACCGACTCCACCGAGCCTGACGTGGTTTGCTCGTCCACGGCGCGGCCGGCTAGCTCGCCAAAGTACAAGGCTAGCAACTGGCGAATCTGCGCCGTTTCGGCCGGGTCAAACGTTTTGCCCGTCAGCGCCGCCGCGTCAATTTCGGCGTACACGCGGTCGCGCTGCACCAGCGCGAATACGTCGTGGGCCAGTTGCTCAAACTCGGCGGGCGACAGGCCGGGGGGCAGCGTTGCGGGGTGATGAAGTTGCATGAAACAAAAATAAGTCGTCTTGCTCAATCGCTCAGTAACTGCACGAACTCCGCCGCCGACACCACCCGCACGGCTGGAAACCCGGCCGCCGCCAACTCGTCGAAGTGGCGGTCGTGGCTGACGAGGTAATCGGCCTGGCCGGCTACGTAGGCATCCACGAATTTCTGGTCGTCGGGGTCGGCGTAGGGTAAGCGCCAGCGGTAACGAGCTTCGTGGCGACTGATGGAAGGCAAATTGCTCAACGCCTCCAGCACGTTGTGGGCGACGGACGGGCTGGCCCTCTGGCCCAATATTTCCTCGTACTCCAACAAAATATCCGTGCTAACCAGCAGGGTTATTTGCTCTTGCAACACCGCGTCAAAAATGGGGCGGGTCGGCGAGGCTCGACTGATGCAGGTCAGTAGCACGTTCGTATCGAGCACGACTCTCACGGCTGGGGGCGGCCGTGGTTCGTGCGCATGTGCTCGCGCAACCACTGTTGCATGGTGTCGGCGGTCCAGTCGTTTTGCTCCCACAGCTCACCCATTAGCTGGGTAGCTCGCTCGGCATGGTAAAGGCCGATGAGGCGCCGTATCTCGACAGCCTCTTCGGGCGAAGTGGTTCGGCCGGCACGAGTCCCTGAGTCGGCCGTGCTGGTCGGGGCCGTTGCCGGATGGGCCGTCACCCATTCTAACACCAGCGCCTCTACTTCCTGCTGGCTCATTTGCACCGAATCGGGGAGCGTGATAGTTAGCTGTTTCATAAGCGGAAGTTACGTTACAAACTTGGCCGATACCACCCGCACGGCCGTAAACCCGGTCGCCGCCAGGCCGTCCAAGTGGCGGTTGTGACTGACGAGGTAATTGGCTGCGCTGGTTAGGCAAACATCCTCAGGTTGTTGTTGGTCGGGGGTTGGCGTGGGGCAAGCGTCAGCGGAAGACGGACTGAAGCGACTTTTCTTCCAGTCAATTTTTCAGCGCCACGCCGCCCGCGCCGTCGTTGCCCGGCAGCGGCAGGCCCTCACGTAACAGCGGCCGCAGCTCGCGCAGCGGTATAAAAACGCGGATTTCACCGTAGGCGCTGGGCGCAATTTCGGAGGAGCCGTAGACGAAAAACGCGCCGCCGGGCGTGAGGCAGACGTTGGTGGTGAGTTGCATCTCATTGGTGAGCAGTCTGCTATCCAACCGGGCTGTTGATTTCAGACCCAGGCTGCGCCGCACTCCGCGCGCGAGCAGCGGCAGCAAGGCCCGGCGGGCGGCGGGCCGAAAAATATCGTCGAACCCGAGCGGGCGGCCCGTACGCAGGTCGAAGCTCACGACCCGCGCTTGGTAATTATCAGATGAGCCGCCCGCGTAGTCGAACGCGCAAAAAACCAGGCTCAGCAAGTTGGCTTGCTGGCAGAGTACGTAGGCCCCGCTTTCGGCCTCGAAGCGCAGGGCATAGTTGGGCGCGGCCACGCTGTCGGCCGGGTCAGCGGTGCCGAGCAGGTCGGTTACACCTTGCGCGTAGTCCCGGGCGAAGCTTTGCCGCCGCTGCTGCCAGTAGTCGGCGAGCGCGGGTACGGGGCGGGCGGGTAGCGTATCCCCCCGGTCTTGCCGTAGGATGTTGGCGGCCAGCTCGGCGAGCGCGGCCGGGGGCAAACCGCCCGTGGGCACCAGCGTTTGCAGGCTCACGTAGCCGTAGGGTGGCCTGCTGCGCTTGGTGCCCTTCGGAAAAGCCGCCACCGAATCAGTGAAAGCGCGCACGGCAAAATCGACCGCTACGCGCTGCCGACGCAGGCGCACGGGCTGGCCGGCGCGGGTGCCGGCCAAGCCGCCATCGGGCTGCCGCCGCATTGCCCAGCGCACCACGGGGGTCGTTCCGTCGGGAATGGCGGGGCGTTTGGCGCGCAGCTCCTCGTTCAGCACGAGGCTGTCGGCGCTCGGGCGCTGCCGCAACAGCTCGTGCGGCTCGCCGTCGGCCCCGTAGTAGCCGTTTTGCAGGCTGCTTCGGTACGTGGTTTTATCCGGCGAGCCGTCGCCCGGCAGATAAAGCAGGTGCAGCGTGATAGAATCGGGACGACCGCCCTGACCAGTCTTGGTGCCCCGGTAGAGCTCGTAGCCCGCGCCCGGCGACGAGGCGGGCGTGGCCAGCGCCGGCGCGCCGGGGTCATTCGGCGCGGTGGGGCCGATGGGTGGGGCAGTCGTAGCAGTGGTTTTATCGGCTGACGACTGGCAGGCGGCCAGCGCCACCAAGCCAGCCAGCGCCGGCCCTAACACAAAGCGAAACAGTTTCATAGGGCAAAGAACGGCGCGGCGCGGCCTCGCTGCGGGCCATTGCGCTTGCCACTGGCTCAACCAAAAGCTGCGGGCTGGCTTTCAAGCCCGCCAACCCGATGGCCACTCGATTGCGTACAGTGATTCTCACATTTCCGTTTTTCACTTTCCTTATTTCTCTCCGCATGAGCTACATCACTGCCGGCCCCGACGCCCAGGGCCATCCCGTCAAACTCCACTACACCGACCTCGGCCAGGGCCAGCCCGTCGTGCTCATCCACGGCTGGCCGGCTTCGCACGAGATGTGGGAGTACCAGCTCGCCGAATTGCCCAAGCACGAGCTGCGCGTGGTGGCCTACACCCGCCGCGGCTTCGGCCAAAGCAGCCAGACCTGGGACGGCTACGACTACGACACGCTGGCCGACGACCTGAGCGCGGTGCTCGAAGAGCTGGATTTGCAGAACGTCACGCTGGTTGGCTTTTCGATGGGCGGCGGCGAGGTGGCCCGCTACATGGCCAAGTACCAGGGCAAGCGCGTGGCCAAGTGCGTGTTCGTATCGGCCGTCACGCCCTTTCTGCTCCAAACCGCCGACAACCCCGAGGGCGCGCCCCAGTCGGTGTTCGACGGCATGGTGGAGAAAATACGCGCCGACCGCTTCGACTTCCTGGCCAGCTTCGGCAAGTCGTTTTTCGGGGTTGGCGTGCTGAGCCACCCCGTGAGCGAGGCCACCCTGAGCTGGATGCAGGCCATGTGCCAGTTGGGCTCGCCCCGCGCCACCGAGCAGTGCGTACGCGCGTTCAGCGCCACCGATTTCCGGGCCGACGTGCGTGGCATTCGGGTCCCGACGCTCGTCATCCACGGCGACGCCGACCAGACCGTGCCCGCCAAAGCCAGCGGTGCCCGCATGACAGAATTCCTGCCCTCGGCCAGATACGTGGAGTACGCTGGCGCGCCTCATGGGCTATTCATCACCGAAAAAGACCGGCTTAATAAAGACTTGTTGGCATTTGTGAAAGAGAATTAAAAATGGCTGCTAATGATTATTTAGTCGTCATTTTCAATTGCTTACCAAAAACTAAAAATGGCTGCCGGAGTCACTCCGGCAGCCATTTTTAGTTTTTAATTGCTAATTTTTAATTCAAGTCATCCCAAATACGCGTGCCAGTTCTGGTCTATGGTGCCGGCTGAAAGCTTGAGGAAGCCGGCCAGGGTGGGCTTTTTGGGTTGGGTGCGCAGGGGCATATTGGCCTCCGACGGGGTGCGGTGGCCTTTGGCGTGGTTGCAGCGCGAGCAGGCTGTGACTAGGTTCGTCCAGCCCGAGTCGCCGCCGCGCGAGCGGGGCAGCACGTGGTCGAGCGTCAGCGTTTTGGTCGAGCCGCAGTACTGGCACTCGTACTGGTCGCGCTTAAAGATGTTGTGCCTGCTTAAGGCAATGCCCTTGTAGGGCACCCGCACGTAGCGCGCCAGCCGGATGATGCTCGGCTTGGGGTATGTCTGCGACACGGTGCGCAGCGTACCGTGCTCGGACTTGGCCACCATTTCGGCCTTATCTAAAAACAACAGGACGAACGCCTTCTGCACACTGCATAAGGTGATGGCGGTATAATCGCCATTGAGAACGAGCACTTTTTGGTCCATAATCGGCGGGCGAAACCTAATCGTCTGCAAGCTACTGAGTAT
>JANXNW010000186.1 GCA_025353905.1 Hymenobacter sp. | reverse complement strand
CAGGGTTTCCTTGATGAAAGAAAGCTCTTTGCGGGCAGCAGTGAGCTTGGCTTGAATAATCTGGTCAAACTCAGCCAGGTCTTCCCGCGAATAGCGGAGATTTTCCTCGGTCATCGAACGGCAGCTAAAAGGAGTTACGGGAAAGGAAGGTGCCGGCCGGTCGGGCAGCAAACGTGGCGGCCCAACGCCCCGGCTCGCTAAATAGTTTAGCGTCAGGCAAGCTAGCGGATGAGCGCGGCTTGGGCCTTATTTGGAGGGTCTTTGGCTTAGGCGGTGCAAAGGTACTTGGTTTGGGCGGCTTCCCCGCGCCGCCCATCTGCCCCGCTCAGAAGCCCAGCATCTGAATGGCCGTTACAGCCGCTTCCACGCCTTTATTGCCATGCTTGCCGCCCACGCGGTCCTGCGCCTGCTCCAGGGTGTTGGTCGTCACCAGCCCGAAAACGACGGGCTTATTGAACTTCAGGCCCACCGTCGTCAACCCCTGCGCCACGGCGTGGTTGATGTAGTCGTCGTGCTTGGTGTCGCCCCGAATGACCACGCCCAGGCAAATCACAGCGTCCATCTCCTCGTGCTGGGCCAGCAGCTGCGCGCCCAGTGTCAGCTCGAAGCTGCCCGGTACGGCGTTGATGTAGATGTTTTCTTCTTTGGCTCCGTGTTCGAGCAGCGTCGCCACGGCCCCGTCGCGGAGCGTATCGGTCAGCTCGCGGTTCCAGGCGGCCACCACCAGCCCAAAGCGCTTTTCACTGATGTCGATAAACTGGCTGCTGTCATAGGTGCTCAAGTTTTGAAGAGAAGTAGCCATAAATCGCAGATTTTGTAATCGCAGATTTTGCAGAGGCTCGTCCAGGGTTAGAGCCTCGTCTGACGTTGGATTTAATCGCAGATTTTGCAGAATGCCCGTTCAATGTTAGAGCCTCGTCTGACGTTGGATTCAATGTAAGCTGAACAAAGCAGAATAGCGAAAAGCGTGACAATGCTCGCAGGTTGGCACACGTCCGAATCCAACACTCGACGAGGCTCTAACCCTGGACGAGCCTCTGCAAAATCTGCGATTTATTGGACTAGCGCGGCTTTGCGCTGCCGGGCTTCGGCGGCTTCGGGGGCGGCGGCATAGTCGGTCGTGAGGCGGTCGTAGGCTTTGGCGGCGGCGGCGGGGTCTTTAGCTGTTTCGAGGGCGATGCCCTGCTTGAGCAAATAGCCGGGCGAGAACTGCTCGTTGGCATTGTGGTCGGCGGCTTTGGCGTACAGCTCGGCCGCTTTCTTAGGCTTGTTCAACTCCAACTGGGCATCACCCATCAGGGCGTAGGCCCGCGACTGAACCAGGTAGTCGTCGGAGCTGAACTTTTCGAGCGCGCTGTATGCGTCCTGAAATTTGCCCTGCTTGAGCGCGGCCACGCCGGTGTAGAAATTGGCCAGGTTGCCGGCTTTGGTGCCGCTGTACTCGGTCACTACTTTGGCCAGGCCGGGGCGCTTGCCGTCGCCCTTGGTGGCCTTGGCCAGCGAATCGGCTTCCCAGTATTGCACGGCCTTGAACATGGCGTTCTGAGCTTGCTCGTTTTGGTTGGTGCGGTAGTAGTTGTAGGCAAACGCGCCGGCCACGGCGGCGACCACGGCCACCAGCAGCCCGACGAGCAGGTTGCGGTTGCGGCGCACGAACTCCTCCGATTCGACCAACCGGGCGGCGAGCGCGTCGGGGTCTTCGAGCAGCGGATTTTCGGTGGCGTAGGTTTCGGCCGGCACAGTGCCATCGGACCCGGCGGCGGGGCGAACGGGCTGACGGGCACCCGGCGCTTTGCCGGTGTAAGGAATCTTGGACATTAGAAAAGTTGGGCCGACGGGCGGCGGTAAAGCTCCGCGCCCGCCCGGCACCGTAATAAAAAGCTTAGTCGTGAATATAGGGGTAGTCGGCCTGCACGTACACGTCGTGGTACAGCTCGGCGGCATCGGGGTAGGGCGAGCTTTCGGCAAACTCAACCGACTCCTGCACCCGCGCCTTGATGGCCTCGTCAATGGCGTTCAGCTCGTCCTCCGTGGCCAGGCCGTGGGTGAGGATGGTGTGGCGCACCGACTCGATGGAGTCGCGGTGGCGGTACTCCTCCACTTCCTCCTTGGTGCGGTACTTGGCCGGGTCGCTCATCGAGTGGCCCTTGTAGCGGTAGGTTTTGAACTCCAGAAACGTGGGGCCTTCGCCGCCCCGGGCGCGGGCGGCGGCGCGGGCCACGGCGTGGTGCACGTCCTCCACGTTCATCGCGTTCACCGGCTCGTTGGGCATCTGATAGCCGTCGGCGAGGTGGTGCAGCTCGGTCACGTTTGTCGTGCGTTGCACCGACGTGCCCATCGCGTAGCCGTTATTCTCGACCACGAAAATTACGGGCAGCTTCCAGAGCATGGCCATGTTGAACGCCTCGTGCAACGCGCCCTGCCGCACGGCCCCGTCGCCCATGTAGCAGATGCAGAGCTTACCGGTCTTGTTGTACTGCTCAGCGAAAGCAATGCCCGCGCCCATCGGAATCTGGCCGCCCACGATGCCGTGCCCACCCATGAAGCCAACCTGCTTGTCGAACATGTGCATCGAGCCGCCTTTGCCCTTTGAGCAGCCGGTGGCTTTGGCGAACAGCTCGGCCATGACGGCGTTGGGCGACGTGCCCAGCGCCAGCGGATGGGCGTGGTCGCGGTAAGCGGTGATGTACTTGTCGCCCGGCTCCAGGGCCGACACGGCGCCCGCCACGCACGCCTCCTGGCCGATGTAGAGGTGGCAGAAGCCCTTGATTTTTTGTTGCCCGTAGAGCTGCCCCGCTTTCTCCTCAAACTTGCGCATGAGCTGCATCTGCTCGTACCAGCGCACGTAGGTTTCCTTCGGGAACTCGGGCGCGGCGGGCGAAGTGGCGCGGGGCTGTCCGTCAGCAGTCGGCGCGCCGGGGCCAGGCAGCGTTTCCACTTCGGGTTGCTGCTGGGTGGGCACGGCCGTGTCCGCGTCCACTACCTTCGGGGCCTCGCCGCCCCGGGGGGCGCTGCCGTTGCGCGCGGCCTTGCCATTGGAGCCGTTGGGGCTGCCGTTGGTGGCCGCGTCGGTCGGTTTATCAGCGGCCGCGTCGGCTTTGGGCGCGTCCTTTACTTTCGTTTCCGCCATAGCTCAGCTTACTTAATTTTGCGTTTGGAGGGCGAAATTACGTACTGCCGGCCGTACTCTCCTTCTGCCGCCGCTAATGACGCTCGACCAGCTCCACCTGTTGTTTTTCAAAAACTACGACGAAGCCAGCCTGAGCTTCAGCCCCGGCATCAACTGCTTCATCGGCGACAACGGCTCGGGCAAGACCAATCTGCTCGATGCCATTCACTATTTAGCTTTGGCTAAGAGCGCTTTCGGAGCGGCCGACGCGCAAGCCATCAAGCAGGGCGCTGATTTTTTCGTGGTTAAAGGCCGCTTCTCGGCCACTGGTATAAATCCGCCCGAAACCATTCAGGTGAGCCTGCGCGCCGGGCTGAAGAAAACCATCACCCACGACAAGCAGCCCTACGAGCGCCTCGCCGACCACATCGGGCGCTACCCGGCCGTGCTCATCTCGCCCTACGACACGGACCTGATTCGGCAGGGCAGCGAGGAGCGCCGCCGCTATTTCGACAGCCTGCAATCGCAACTCGACCACGACTTCCTGGAGCTGCTCATTCAGTACAACGCCCTGCTCCGGCAGCGCAACGCCACGCTTAAGCAGGGCGGCGGTGCCCACGGCTTCGACGCGCTGTATCTACAAGCGCTCGACGACCAGCTCGCCCCGCTCGGCGAGAGTTTGTCCGGGCAGCGGGCTGATTTTCTTACCCGCTATATACCGGTGTTTCAGCGCCATTACCAGCAGCTTGCCGACGGCCGCGAGCAGGTGTCGCTGGCTTACAAAAGCCAGCTGCCTGGCCAGAACTTCCGGCACCTGCTGCTGGCCAACGAGCGCCGCGACCTGGCCTTGCAGCGCAGCACCGTCGGCCCGCACCGCGACGATTTCACGTTTTTGATGGACGAGCTACCCATCAAAACCTACGGCTCGCAGGGCCAGCAAAAGTCGTTTGCCATTGCCCTGAAGCTGGCGCAGTTCGAGCTGCTGGCCGCCGGCCCGGCTCCGGTCAGCGAGCCAGCTCCGGCATCGAATGTTGCCGCGCCCACGCCGGGCGCGCCCGTCACGACGGAGTTGATGCTTTCCGTGAATGAGCCGCCGCTCTCCGCAACTAAGCCGCTATTACCCCCAATCATGCCTTTGCTATCCGCTGCCAAGCCGTTGCTGTTACTGGATGACATCTTCGACCGGCTCGACGACAAGCGCATCGCGCGCCTGCTGGAGCTGGTAGCCGACCACACCTTCGGCCAGGTTTTCCTGACCGACACCAACCTGGCGCGCACCGACCAGGCGCTGGCCGGCGTGGGCGGCGACATCCGCCGCTTCCGGGTATCGGCCGGCTCGGTAGCCGCTTTTTAGCTTCCTGGCTGCTCGCAGATTTGAGTGGTTGCGGTCGGCCCGTTGGCTTTGGAGCCGACAGGAGCTTGTGCGCCCGCCGGGCCGTTGGCCTGGATTACAAGCGTACTTTTGGGGTAATTGGCCGCACGGCCGCGCCCCTTGTTTTTGACTTACGCGCAACGCCTCACCGCATTTTCGTGAAAAAACCCAGCCTCTCTCCTACCGCCCGCCGGGCCGACACTATCCCACTGAAGGAAGGACTGGAGGCATTGGTACGCGCCTACCGCCTCGGCGGCAAACTCAACGAGGTCACCGTCGTGGCGAGCTGGGAGCGGGTGATGGGCAAGGCCGTCGCCCTAAAAACCCAGGAAGTGTACGTGGCCAAAGGCAAGCTCTTCGTTCGCCTCAATTCGGCCCCGCTCAAGCACGAGCTGGTGATGGCCAAAACGCGGGTGCTCGAATTGCTCAATGCGGCCGTGGGCGCGGAGGTGATTACGGAAGTCATATTTCTGTAACCACTCTTTCAGACGCCTCCCACTCTACTGGCAAAAACAAGCCGCGTCTGGGCGACTTCCTCAGCCAGATGCGGCGCTGCTGCTGCTGCCCTCTGGCAATTAGCTGAGGGCAGCTCATCACGCTGCAGGAGATGGCTTGGGCGAGGCAGGCGTTCGTCTTCGCCTACTTGGCTTCTGCCTACCTGGAGCTTGTCCCGGCAAGGGGCAGCTGGAGCACGCGGGTCACTGACCCGCTGTCAGCCAAAGCAAAGCGGGTCAGAGACCCGCGTACTCCAGCCGCTGCGACCTTACCAGGACAGACTCTTCCTCTAAGCCACCCCCATTCAGTCTGTACCAGTCTTCATGCATCACGCACTCTGAGCCTGAATGCTGGCTTCGCTCCGGCCAGCTGTTATGACCACCAATGGTTGATTCCCGACCGCAACGACACTGTTTCGAGTGCGGTCAAAAATGTTCCACGTGAAACATTTTTGTTACCGAGGCCCATAGACTTTCAAGAGTAGCTCGTTGTACGCCTCTAACAGGGCGATATACTTGGTTTGGAGGGCCAAAAGCTGCTTTGCCGGGTCAGAATCAGGTATTTGAACAGATGTTACACGGGCTGTAACGCCACTTGTTACAGTTTGACGAACAATGGGCGTTACAAATGGCAGCGTGGATTGCTGCACAAGTGTAAAGTCGTTAGCAAAGTCGTGATTGATAATTTGTCCGACGCTATTTACAAAATTGCCGTCTAGTGTATCTTCTTTGAACTTACGGTAAATAGTCGGACGCGTAATGCCCAACTCCTCCACGATGCGCGTGATGGAAATACCGCTGTTTTTGATGGCGTTTTGCAGTATTTCGCCTTGATGAGACATGAGGCAGGGAGAAGGTCAGAGTTACAATGCAAATATGTAACAAGTATATTTGTAAAGCAAGTCGCCAAAGAAATACTACAAATAGAACGTAAAATGTAACGCGAAAAGCGACGCGGGCTAAGCGCGGACAGTGTAACGTTGCGACCGCGCGATGAGTGTAACACCCACCAACCTTATGCCTGCTGGCGTACAAACCAGGTTTTGCGTTACGACTGGCCTAGCAACGACAGCAGTCGGTCGGGATAGTCGGTCGTGATGCCGGCCACGCCCCAGCTCAGCACCCGTCGCAGGTCGGACAATTCGTTTACAGTCCAGGGCACCAGCCGTAGCGCCGGAAAGGCGCTCGCCAGCTCTGCAACGCGAGGCGCGGACAACAACCCGAACGCCGGTCCCAGCGTGTCGGGCACGAAGCCCAGGGCCTGCATCTGCCGCGCCAGCGGAACGGTAGTTTCGGCCAGCAGGCACAGGCGCAACGCGGGGCAGGCAAGGCGCGCTTCGCGCAGAATGCGCGCGTCGAAGCTGAGCAGCGTGGTGCGGTCCAGTACCCCAGCCGCGCGCAGCTCGGCCAGCACCAGCGCCACGAACCGGGCCGGCACCGGGTGCCAATGCCTATCGCCGGCGGGGGTGCTTTTCACTTCCACCGAGTAGCTCACCGGGGGCCGGCCCTGCGCCCGCGCGGCGGTCTCGGTGGCGCGGAATACCTCGGTCAGCAGCGGCCGATGGGTCGGCGCGGGTTGCTGCTCCGGGTAGCCCGGCAGTGGCCACTCCCCTACCAAGCACTGCCGGATGACGGCATAGGGCAGCTCGTAGAGGCGGTACGCGCGGGCTTGTTCGGGCGGGATGGGCAGCCCATCGGGGCCGGGGCCGAGGTGGGCGGCCAGCCAGGGCTCGTGGGCCACGACGACCTGCTCATCGGCCGAGATAACGACGTCCAGCTCCAACGTATCTACGCCCAGCGCCAGGGCGTGCAAAAAGGCGGTCAGCGTGTTTTCGGGCCGTAAGCCCCGGCAGCCCCGATGGCCATGGACTTCGGGCGCGGCGGAAACAGGTGAGGCGAGGAGGCTCATGGGAGGAATGGGCAATGCTTGTGAGTAAGCAAACAACTAAAGCGCTGCCAGTAGCTTTGCGGCGGAGCTTGGCGCAACGACCAGCACTTCAGAGCCGACCTTTCAACTCCTGTTTTGCGCCCTTATTTCATGAAAAGACTGTTGCTTTTTATCGTGCTGCTGGCCCTGGCAGCGGGTGGCTATTATTACTACGCGTCCCTGCGCAAAGGTCCCGAGTACGCGTTGCTGCAAGCCGCCGCTGCCACCCAAACCCACGACTTGGCCGCCTTCGAGCGCTACGTGGACGTGGACGCGCTCACCGGCTCGCTCGTGGACGACGCGGCCCAGAACAGCGGCGCGCTGGCGGGCCTCGTGCCGGGCGGCGGACTCGCTTTGCGCGGCGGGCTGAGCCTGCTCAAGCCTCAGCTGGCCCAGGCGGCGCACAAGGAGGTGCGCCGTTTCGTCGAAACCGGCTCGGTGGAAGCGGCGCAGGCCGCAGCCCCGAAGCGGCTCGTAAACCTTTCTTTTCTGGGGTTGGCCAGCCGGGTAGTGAGCGCCGACAGCAAGTTCAAGGGCATTAAATACAGCACCGACAAGGGCAGCGAGGCGCTCGTAGGCTTGGAGTTTACGCAGCCCCGCTACGACACGACGCTGGTCGTAGAGGTGATGCTTCGCAAGCAGGCCGACGGGCACTGGCAGGCCAAGCGCATTACCAACACTGGGGCCTTGCTGGGGCAGGCCGCACGGCTGGAGAAAAAGCGGCTGCTGAAGTAGGACAGCGCCTGAGCGAGTTTTACTTTTCGGTGCCCCGATAAAGAGAAAACAGCGGGCTTTTCTCTTTATCGGGGCATAAAAGTCCTCTTCTATGCTGGTTTGTTGCGCCCAGAAATGGTATAATAAAGAATCAGTCCGAGGAAGGGCATGAAGTAAATAAGCGCAAGCCACAACAGCTTTTTGGGAAGCTCCCAGCCCTGACGAAAGACATCAATCATGGCAAAAATATCGAAAGCCAGGATAACCAGCCAGATAAAGCGGGTGTTACCGCCCGCGCCGTATTTGCTGCAACTGGTTAGCAACACCATCAGAACGGGCAGAAAAGCGGCCGGGGACAACCGGGCGGCGAGAGACGAGAAAGGGCGCATACGAAGTGAAATAAGTTGGTGTAGACCGCATTACGCAAAAACTAACGATAAGGGTTGAGCTAATCTCTATACTACTAATAATCAAATATTTAGCTGAAATAACCCAACACCTGCCGCACGAAAAACGGCAGCACGGCCGGCAGCAGCGCCCCGGTAAGCAGCACCCCATAGAGCGCGCCGTAGAAGTGAGCGTCGTGGTTGATGTTATCGCCCCCGCGCCGGCTCATATAATACGAGTAGGCAAGATAGAGTACGCCCCAGATAAAACCCGGTATGCCGAAGGGAATGAACATCATATAGACCTTACCGATGGGCTGAAACAGGATACCCGCGAACAGCACCGACGATACCCCACCCGACGCACCGAGACTGCGATAGCCGGGGTCGGTGCGGTGCCGGAAATACGTGGGCAGGTCGGAGAGTATGATGCCACCCAGATATAGGGCCAAAAAAGCCAGCAGACCGGGCGTATCGCCAAATGCCTCACTGAAATAATGCAGCGCGATGCCCCCGAAGGAATACAGGGTTATCATGTTGAAGAGCAGGTGGCCCCAGTCGGCGTGCAGAAAGCCGGAAGTGAGCAGCCGGTGCCACTGGCCACCCTCGCGGTTCATGCGGTAGGGGTCCATTATCCAGCTTTCCATGAGTTGGGGGTTGCTCCAAGCGTAGGCGGAGATGGCGACCGTGAGGCCGAGCAGGAGATAGAGCGGAGTCATAAGTAGGGGCTGGGCTTGTCCCTGCCCAGCGTTAAACGGGATTTGGCATCCCACATGAAAAACTGCATTGACGTGACCAAGCTACACCTCCCGTTCCAACAGCTGCAAAGCCAGCGCCCGCAACGGCTTCTTGCGGGCGGCGGGCACGGCAAGGCGCTCCAGGTGCAGCAGCGCGTCCTGAAAATAGTCGTTGATGAGCGCTTCGGTTTGGGCGCGGATATCGAGCGCGTCGTACACGCCGCGGATGGCCTGCACCTTGGCCACCGGGTCGGGCACGGGCTGAACGCCCACATACTGGCCCAATACGGCCCGCTGGGCGGGGCCGGCCTGGGCCTGGGCGGTGAGCAGCAGAAACGTTTTCTTGTCGGCCAAGATGTCGCCCCCCACCTGCTTACCGAACGTCGCCGGGTCGCCGTACACATCGAGCAGGTCATCGCGGAGCTGAAAGGCCAGGCCAATGTCCACCCCAAACTGGCGCAGGTGGTCGGCATCGGCGGTCGACGCGCCGGCCAGCATCGCCCCCAGTTCCAGCGCGAACCCGAGCAAGACGGCCGTTTTGAGCCGTATCATATCCAGGTATTGCGCGATGCTAACGCTGGTTTCGGTCTCGAAATTCATGTCCCACTGCTGGCCCTCGCACACCTCAGCGGCCGTTTGGGAGAAGCGGCGCAACACCAGCGGCAACAATGCCGGGGGCACGTTCTCCGTCAGCAGCTCGTAGGCCCGCACCAGCATCACGTCGCCGCTGAGAATGGCCACGTTGGCGTTCCAGCGCTCGTGCACCGTGGGCTGCCCGCGCCGCAGCGGGGCCTGGTCCATCAGGTCGTCGTGGAGCAGCGTGAAGTTGTGGAACACCTCCGTTGCTAGGGCCGGCCGCACGAGCGGGGCCAGCTCATCCGTAAAAAGCTGCCCGCCGAGCAGCGTCAGCAGTGGGCGCAGGCGCTTGCCGCCCAGGCCCATGATGTAGCGGATGGGGTCGTAGAGCGTGGCCGGCTGCTGGCCATAGTCAAGCGTCTGAAGCGCCTGGTTGAGCAGAAGGGAAAGGTCGGGTTGCACGCGGGCAAAGGTCGTAGTCAATTATCAATGAGCAATTATTAATGAACAATGCCCGGCGACCAAGTAGGCCACCGGGCATTGCTCATTGTTCATTGATAATTGCTCATTGACGTTACCGCCGCCGCTTGCCGCTGTCGCGCCCGCCGCCCCGGCCGCCCTTGTAGCCGCCACCGCCGCTGTTGCGCCCGGCTTCGCGGCTGGCGCGCTCGCGCTGCTGCACGTCGGCGGGGCGGTCGTCCACGAGGGCCATGTCGATGGTGCGGTCGAGCAGGTTGGCGCTCGTCACGATGACTTGCAGCTCGTCGCC
>JANXNW010000145.1 GCA_025353905.1 Hymenobacter sp. | reverse complement strand
GGAAGCGCTTGAACAGCCTTCCTGACTGCTTTCGCTATTGACCATTAATTACTGAGTATTGACCTGTTCTGTCTTAGACCACAAGGCTGAAAAACGTGGCTGGGTTCCGCCCACCGAAATCCGCGCAATCCGAAGAATCCGCGGTTACAGACCAAGCAGTGCGTCGCGCACCTGCTCCATGAGCCACATTGGGGTGCTCGTGGCACCGCAGATGCCCACGCTCTGGCCAGGGGCAAACCACTCGGCGCGCAGCTCGTCGGTTTTAGACACGAAATGAGTTTGCGGGTTAGTATCCTTACACACCTGATACAGCACCTTGCCGTTCGAGCTTTTGGTGCCCGAGACGAACACCACCTGGTCGAAGTTGGCCGCGAAGCGGCGCAAATCCTGGTCGCGGTTGCTCACCTGCCGGCAGATGGTGTCGTTGGCGCTCACGCCGTAGCCGCGGCCCAGCAGCTCATTCTTAATGCGATAGAACGAGTCGGTGCTCTTCGTAGTCTGGCTGTAGAGCGTGATATTTGCCGGCAGCTCGTGGCTCAGCAGCTCGTCCAGGCTCTCAAATACGACGGCCTCGCCGCTGGTTTGGCCCAGCAGGCCCAGCACTTCGGCGTGGCCGTGCTTGCCGTAAATGAATATTTTTTCCTGCTTGTCGAAGCTGGTTTTGATGCGGTTTTGCAGCTTGAGCACGACTGGGCAGCTCGCGTCAATCAGGGTCAGGTTGTTGCGCATGGCCATCTCGTAGGTGCTCGGCGGCTCGCCGTGGGCCCGGATGAGCACGGCCTCGTCGCGCAGGTCGGCCAGCTGCGCGTGGTCGATGATGCGCAAGCCCTTACGCTCCAGACGCTGCACCTCGCCGTCGTTGTGCACGATGTCGCCCAGGCAATACAGGTAGCCCTGCTCGTCGAGCAGGTCTTCGGCCATTTGAATGGCATAAATCACCCCAAAGCAAAAGCCGGAGTTGGGGTCGATACGAACGCTGAGGTGCAAATCAGACTGCATGGCGCGAAGCTAACCAGCAAGCGCCGTACTAGGTTGCCGCTGGGCCGGTATTTCTGCCGCCGACCAGCCTTAACTTCTAGCTTTTGACTCGTGCCAACAGCTGGGCCTCATCATCCGAAACGTGCTTGCGGTCCACCAGGAAGTCCCGCACCGTCTCGAACGCCTGCGTATCCAGCCCCCCCGCGCGCGGGTATTGCAGGGCCGCTTGGAGCAGGAAAGCCCGGTCCTCGTCCACATGCTTGCTCAGGCCCAGAAAGGGCGGCAAATTACTCTCGACTGAGAAGCGCAGGAACCGGATTTCGGCGTTGGTCGGGGCCAGGCCCACGGCCTGCTCGAAGGTGCGGGCCGCCTGCTGCACGTACGTCAGCTTGCTGAGCATACCCGCATCACGCGCCTTAATAGCCTCGGAAGCAGCTTTATAGCCCAAAACAAGCGCATCCTGGCCGGCATAGGCATGAACCAGCTGGTAGAATTTCTCCCCGGCCTGCTTGTCGGTGGCGGCCAGCTCGTAGTGGCGGCGCAGGGTAGCCGTATCGTAAGGCGACATAGGAGTTTGGATAGAAGACGAAAGCGCCGTCGCGTCGGTCATCGCCGCCGGCACCCTGAGCAAGGCCAACAGGACGAGCACTCGTCGCATACGGGCAAAAATAGGGAGCGGGCGGAAAGCTTT
>JANXNW010000112.1 GCA_025353905.1 Hymenobacter sp. | reverse complement strand
GACGGCCGCCAGCGGCTGGCTGCCCGACCTGCCCGCGCTGGCCGCCACCGACCTGCGCCGGGTGAAGATGATGTTCGTGAACTACCCGCACATGCCCACCGGCACGGCCGCCAGCCCGGCGTTTCTGGCCGAGCTGGTGGCCTTCGCCACCGCCCACGGCATCATGCTGGTCCACGACAATCCGTACGGGTTTACGCTCCACGATGCGCCGCCGTTGAGCCTGCTGGCCGTGCCGGGCGCGCGGGCGGTGGCCCTGGAGCTGAACTCGCTCAGCAAGAGCCACAACCTGGCCGGCTGGCGCGTGGGCATGCTCGTGGGCCGCGCCGACTGGCTGACGGAGGTACTGCGCTTCAAAAGCCAGATGGATTCGGGCATGTTTCTGGGGGTGCAGCAGGCGGCCGTGGCGGCGCTGGCCCTGGGCGAGGACTGGTTTGAGGGGCTGAACGCGACTTACCGCGCCCGGCGCACGCGGGTGCACGAGCTGCTTGCGGCGCTGGGCTGCGCGGTCGCGCCCGGCCAGACGGGCTTGTTCGTGTGGGCCGCCGTGCCGCCCGCTTTCGCCGACGGCTACGCGCTCAGCGATGCCGTGCTGGCCCAGGCGCGCGTGTTTCTCACGCCGGGCGGCGTGTTTGGCAGCAACGGCAACGGCTACGTGCGCGCCAGCCTATGTCAGCCGGTAGAGCGGCTCGAAGAAGCGGTTCTCAGAATTAAAAATTGGCAATTAAAAAGTAAAAATTTGCCGCTGGTCGAAACTGCTGACTTGGAAGTTCTGGCTTTTGAAAAGCCGTAGTGCGCGTCGGGCGACGCGGGCGGGCGGCTTTTCGCCGCCCGCCCGCTTGGCGTTGTTCAGAACGGTATTCGGTAGTCAGTCAGACGCACCCATGCAACGCCAAGCGGGCGGGCGGCGAAAAGCCGCCCGCCCGCGTCGCCCAACGCTACACTCCAACCCCCCCCCCAATTCTTAATTTTCAATTCTTGATTAAAACAAATGACTATCACCATCATCGGCCTGGGCCTCATTGGTGGCTCGCTTGCCCTGAGCTTGCGCCTGCATGGCCTGGCCGGGCGGCTCATCGGCGTAGAAGCTGACGTTGCCTACGCGCGACGGGCTATGGAGCTGGGCCTCGTGGACGAGCTGGCCCCCGACCTGCCCACCGCCGTAAGTAGGTCGGGAGCCGACCTCATCATCGTAGCCGTGCCGATGGACGCGCTGCTGACTGTGCTGCCCCAGGTATTCAATTTAATTACAAACAAGCAAGTGGTGCTGGATGTCGGCTCGACCAAAGCCCAGCTGCTGGCGGCCGTGGCCGCGCACCCGCGCCGGGGCCGCTTCGTGGCGACGCACCCCATGACCGGCACCGAATTTTCTGGCCCTGATGCGGCGGTGCGGGGCTTGTTCGAGGGCAAGACCGTGGTGCTTTGTGAAACCGAAGCCAGCGACCCTGATGCGCTGGACTTGGTCGAAACCCTGCTGCGGGCCTTGCCCATGCGGGTGCTGCACCTGGGCGCGGCCGAGCACGACCTGCACGTAGCCTACGTCTCGCACCTGGCCCACCTGACTTCGTTCGCGCTGGCGCTCACCGTGCTCGAAAAGGAGCGGGGCGGCGAGCCGCGCATCTTCGACCTGGCCGGCGGCGGCTTCGCCTCGGCCGTGCGCCTGGCCAAGAGCGCGCCCGCCACCTGGGTGCCCATCTTCCGGCAAAACCGCGCCAACCTGCTCGACGTGCTCGACGAGCATTTGCACCAGCTGCACACGCTACGGGCGCTGCTCGCCGACGAAGATTACGAAGGGCTGACCGACGCGCTGCGGCAGGCCAATGAGATTCAGAAGATTATTCCGTAATGAACCTATGTGCCATGCCTCAAACCCGTCCGGTCATTGCGAGCAAAGCGAAGCAATCGCACCTGTTAGACTACGTTCGGATGCCGTCCAGGTACGCTCACGTAGGTGCGATTGCTTCGCTTTGCTCGCAATGACCGGACGGGGCGGGCCAGCGTAACCCACCAATCAGCACATTTTCACATTCATCACATCAGCACATTAAAACACCATGTTCCGCGACCTTTTCAACCGCCAGCCCAACGACAAACCCTTTCTCATTGCTGGGCCGTGCTCGGCCGAAACCGAGGAGCAGGTGCTCGAAACGTGCCAGGCGCTGGCCGCCACGGGTAAGGTGCAGGCGCTGCGGGCCGGCATCTGGAAGCCGCGCACCAAGCCCGGCGGCTTCGAGGGCGTGGGAGCAAAAGGGCTGCCCTGGCTGAAGCGGGCCAGCGAGGCAACCGGCCTGCCCACGGCCGTGGAAGTAGCTACGGCCAAGCACGTAGAGGACTGCCTCACGTTCGGCGTGGACCTGCTCTGGGTGGGCGCGCGCACGACCGGCAACCCGTTTTCGGTGCAGGAAATCGCTTCGGCTTTGCGCGGGGTCGAGATTCCGGTGCTGGTCAAAAACCCCATTCACCCCGAGCTGGAATTGTGGATTGGGGCCGTCGAGCGCCTGCAAAAAGCCGGTTTGCAGCAAGTGGGGCTGATTCACCGCGGGTTTTCGAGCTACGGCAACCCCGATTTTCGCAACGCGCCGATGTGGCATTTACCCATTGAGATGAAGCGCCGCCTGCCCGAGTTGCCCATCCTCAACGACCCCAGCCACATCTGTGGCCGCCGCGATACGCTGTTTGGCGTAGCCCAGCGGGCGCTCGACCTCGACTTCGACGGCACGATGATAGAAAGCCACCGCGACCCCGACAACGCCTGGAGCGATGCCAAGCAGCAAATCACGCCCGCCGTGCTCGGCCAACTCATCCACGAGCTGGTGTGGCGCCACGAAACGACCGATAAAGCCGAGTTCCTGACCGCGCTGGCCGGTCTGCGCCAGCAAATCAACAACCTCGATGCCGAGCTATTGCAGATTTTGGGCCGTCGCATGGCCGTGGCCGAGCAAATCGGGCAGTACAAAAAGGACAACGACATCACCATCCTGCAAACCGGTCGCTGGAACGAGGTGCTGGCCCGCGCCCAGCGCCAGGGCGCGGCCCTGGGCCTGACCGAAGAGTTCGTGCAGCGCTACCTGGAG
>JANXNW010000105.1 GCA_025353905.1 Hymenobacter sp. | reverse complement strand
GCGTCCGCACCCGGCTGGCCGCCGTGTTGAACGCGCCCTTGCTGCTCGGGGGCTTTTGCGAGACGCTCCCGTCACTGCGAAAGACCAACCCGCCCACGGTGCCCCGCAGTCCCAAAATTCCGGTTTGTGTTGCCATTGGTAAAATTAGTTTGATTAAACGCGCCTTAACTTTAGCCTGAAGTAACAAAACGGCCCGCGTCACGGCCTTTTCGCTACTTTCGAGGCCGAAATACTCCAATTAAATTTGACAAACCAAGCGCCGCGCCCAGAATAATCCCACCTGCCCCCAACTACCCCGATTTCGTGCCCAGAATCTGTCTTTATCCGAAAGACGTAGTCGCCATCACCGGCCGCAGCTACGACGCGGCCAAGCGGCTCGTGCGCCGTGCCCGCCAAGCCGCTGGCAAACCCGCTGGTGCCCTGATTACGGTGCAAGACTTCTGCCGCCTCACCGGCCTCGATGCCGCCGAAGTGACCGCCGCGCTCAATCAAAAATCAACCTAATCGGAACACCCCTAACTGCCCCTCGGAGCATACTCGGAGCATACTCGGAGCATACTCGCCGTTGTCTCGTCCGGCCACAGCTATACAGGTGGGGTCAATAATCCGGCTGGCGCTTTACAGGCTGGGCTGCTAATCCGGCTTGGACTCTACAGGTAGGTAAAATCAACGGTGGATTTATTTCTCGAGCCTTCCAGTCAATATCTGTTTTGCCGTTACAGTACCCAGCCACCGAATAGGAGGCAGAAAGTAATGAGGTCTGTTGGATTTGTCCTACAAACTGTCCTACGGACAAATAAAAAGCCCGTTTCCAAGCTGGAAACGGGCTTTTTCGTAGCGGGGACTGGACTCGAACCAGTGACCTTTGGGTTATGAGCCCAACGAGCTACCAACTGCTCCACCCCGCATTGTTTGGGGGTGCAAAGGTACTATGAATTTACATAAATGCAACTATTGGCTCGCCGTAGCCTGGCTAGGTGCGGGCAGCCAGCTGATTATCAGCGGGAAATAATTCATCCAGGAGGCTTGCAGGTGAGTGTAGAAGCCGCCTGGCAGTGTCCTCCCTGCCCATTTGTAGCAGATGGCTCCGCTTTTCGCCCCTTGCCCCCACCCGGCCGCTACCTTTGAACCCGCACCCGCGACGACCCGTTGAGGCGCAGTATATGGAGAAAATTATCCTCGCCGACTTTCTGGAAATCACGTATCGGGCCGACCTTGACGTGCTGGTGGCCCGCTGGCTGCGGCCCATCGAGCTGGCCGAGCTGCAGCGCGGATACGAGGCGATGCTCGCGGCCGCCGCCGCCGACCCGGCCGCCCCGCGCCGCCGCTGGCTGCTCGACGTGCGCCGCCGACTCAACACCCACCTCATCGGGGCGCAGTGGATGGCGAGCACGCTGCTGCCGCAGCTGGGGCCGCGCCTGGGCGGCCGCACCCGGCTGGCGTATCTGCTGGTGCCAACCTTTCTGCGCGACGAGGCCGCCGACGCAGCCTTCCCGCCACCCGACTACTTCGTGGGCCAGCCCTTCGTAGCCGACCGCTTCGTGGAAGAACAGGCCGCTAATCAGTGGTTGATGACAGACTAATTATCTCTCCTCAACTCGATGACTCCCCAACGCGCGCCGGCCCTGGCTTTTATTTTTGTTACGATTCTGCTGGACGTGATTGGGCTGGGGCTGATTATTCCGGTGCTGCCCACGCTCATTCAGCAGCTCACGGGCGAGGGCGTGAGCCGGGCTTCGGAATACGCGGGCTGGCTCTCGTTTGCCTATGCGGGTACGCAGTTCGGCTTTGCGCCGGTCATTGGGGGGTTATCCGATAGGTTTGGGCGGCGGCCGGTGCTGCTTGCCTCGCTGCTGGGCCTTGGCCTCGACTACGTGTTTCTGGCCCTGGCCCCTACTATCGGCTGGCTGTTCGTAGGGCGCGTCATCGCGGGCATTACCGGGGCGAGCTTCACCACGGCCACGGCCTACATCGCCGACGTGAGCACGCCCGAAAAGCGGGCGGCTAACTTCGGGCTGGTGGGGGCGGCCTTTGGGCTGGGCTTCATTATCGGGCCGGTGCTGGGCGGGCTGCTCGGCGACCTCGGGCCGCGGGTACCGTTTGTGGCGGCGGCTGCCTTAAGCTTCTGTAACTTCCTGTACGGGCTGTTTTTCGTGCCTGAGTCGTTGCCCGCCGAGCGTCGGCGGCCCTTCGAGTGGGCGCGGGCCAACCCCGTGGCCTCGCTGCTGCGCTTCGGTAAGTACCCGCAGATTATAGCGCTCGTCGTGGCGCTGGTGCTGCTGTATCTGGCCGGCTCGGCCACGCAGTCGGTCTGGACGTTCTACACCATTCTCAAGTTTGGCTGGGGCAAAACAATGATTGGCTACTCGCTGGGGGCCGTCGGGCTGGGGGCGCTGCTGGTGCAGGGTGGGCTGGTGCGGGTACTGCTGCCACGACTGGGCGCGGCGCGGGCCGTGTCGCTGGGCTTGCTCTGCTACATCGCGGGGTTCGTGCTGTTTGCCTTCGCCACCCGGGGCTGGATGATGTTCGCCTTTACGGCCGTCTATACGCTGGGCGGACTGGCGGGACCGGCCTTGCAAGGGAGCATTTCGGGGCAGGTGCCGCCCAACGAGCAGGGCGAATTGCAGGGCGCGCTCACCTCGCTCATCGCCGCCACGGGCGTAGTGGGGCCGCTGCTGATGACGCACTTGTTCGCCTGGTTCACGCGGCCAGGTGCCGCGCTGCGGCTGCCGGGCGCGCCGTTTCTGGCCGGGGCTGCCCTCACGGCGCTGGCCCTGGCGGTGGCCCTGGGGCCGTTGCGGCGGCTGACGGCGGGGCGGGCAGCGGCCGCAGCAGCTTAACGCTGAAACCACTTCGGGGTCATTTGGCCCGGTAGCGGCTGGCTCCTTTATACCCCGAGGTAGGGCGGGCGCGTACAAGGGTCTTTTCACCCTGGCCCACTTCCCTCGCGGCGCGCTTCACCGTGCCGCCGGCCCCCGACCCCGACCCGATGCTATACGGTATGTGCTTTGATGGCAGCGTGGTGCGCGGCTGCGGCGACGACGGCCGCGCGCTGCATTTCTCCAACACCCGCGCTACGGGCCACGCGGGCCGCGCGGCCGACGACTACCGCCGCGCCCGCCGCCTGGGCCTGACCCGCTTCCGCGACACCATCCTCTGGGACGAGGCCCGGCGCGCGCCCGACTACGCCTGGCTCGATGAGCTAGCCGCCCTGAGCCGGGGCCAGACCGAGCTGGTGCTCAATCACTACGGCCTACCGGAGTGGATAACGGAAGCCATGTTCTGGGGCACGGGCGCGGCCGAGGCCATGCGCGAGCTGGCGTTTCAGGTGGCGCGGCGCTACCGGGGCGGCGCGTTTCGCAGCTACAACCTGGGCGTGGAGCTGGGCATCTGGACCGACTGGATTGCCGCGCCCCCCAATGGCGGCAAGAGCCGGCAGTGGCCCTTCGGCGAGCGCAACTGGTGGGCGGTGTATCGGCAGACGAGCGCCATCACCATTGCCATCGCCGAGGGCCTCAAGGCCGGTGACCCCGCCTGCCGCACCGCCCTGAGCGAACCCTGGGGCTGGGGCGACATGCCCTACGCCGACCAAGCCCGGCCCTTCGCCACCGTGCTCGGCCGCCCTGATGCCGTGGCCGACGCGAACGAGTGCTTCACCTGGCAGCAGGGCCACGCCGGGCTGCTCGACATCGTGGGCTTGAATATTTATTTTGAGAACGACATTCCGGGAATGCTCGCCGCCGCCCGCGCCCTCTTCCCCGACCAGCAGGTGGTGGTGGCCGAAACCGGTAACCTCATGCGCCCCGACTGCCACCCACCGGCCCGCTGGTGGGCCAAGTTCGAGGCCCTCGGCGAGCCGGATTTGGAAGTCAATTGGAGCCCTGGCCTGACGATGCTGACCCACGAGCTGGGCGAGCGCATGGCCGGCAACCTGCTCGACGAAGACGGCACCGCTCACTGGCGCAAGCCGCGGGGGGTGGGGCGAAGCCTTCGCTTCGCCCCGCGCCCGTAAGCCGAGGCGTAGGGCGAAGCCTGTGCTTCGCCCTTCACAACGACCGGCGCGCAAGGCGAAGCAAAGGCTTCGCCCTACGACCGCGTAATTTTGGGCGACTCCCCACCGGAGCACCCCAAAATTTCATGAATTCCATCCCCGAGCTGCTGGCCTTGACTTACCGCGACGACCTGGGCCTGCTCATCGCCCGCTGGGGCTACCAGCCCGACCCGGCCTTGCTCCCGGCGCAGTACGAGCGGCTCACGGCCAGCGCCTTGGCCCACGACGTGCGCCACTGGCTGCAAGATATTCGCCGCCGCACCCTCAACGACCCGGCCACCTCGCGCTGGCTGCTCACCGACTACTTTCCCAACCTGGCCAGCCGCCTCAGTGGGCAGTTGCGCGTGGCCTACCTCGTCAGCCCCACCCTGCACGCCCACATCCTGGCCGAGCCGGGCTACACGGCCCTCGACACCTACGTCGGGCAGCCGTTCGCGGTGGGCTTTTTTGGCGATGAGGGCGCGGCCGTGGCTTGGTTGCAGGAAGGGTAATGCTTGGTTTTTGGTTTGCGGTTTTTGGTTTTTGGCTGCTGGTTGGGACGGACTGAGCCAAAAACTAAAAACCGCAAACCAAAAACCAACCCCCGCCGTGCCTAACTTAGAGCACCAGAACCCCCTCCTGCTAACCCTATGCCCCTCGTCGCGGCTTTGCCGACTACCGATTCGTTTGCCCAGGTGCGGGCCGAGCTGGCCGCCTACCAGCGCAAGTACACGCTGAGCTTGCTCGTGCGCGGCGGGCTGCTATCGGCGGCCTTGCTGCTGAGCTTGTTCGTGGCTTTTAATACGCTCGAATATTTCCTGTACCTACCCACCGTGGCGCGGGCGGGGCTGCTATTCAGCTTTTTGGCTTTGCTGGTGTATGCCGTGGCGCGCTGGCTCTGGCAGCCGCTGGCGGCGCTGGCTAACCTGCGGCGGCTGCTGAGCGACGAGCAGGCCGCCCGGCAAGTCGGCGAGTTGTTTCCGCAGGTGCAGGACCGGCTGCTCAACGCGCTGCAACTGCAAGGCCAGGCCCGCGACAACGAGCTGCTGCTCGCCAGCCTGGAGCAACGCGCCGCCCAGCTGCGGGGCGTGGAGTTCAGCCAGGGCATCGACATTCCGCAGCAGAGCCGGCCGCTGTGGAAATACGTGCTGCCACCGCTGGCCGTGCTGCTGCTGGCGCTGCTAGTTTTTCCGAGCTTTATCACCGCGCCGACGGGCCGCATCTGGCACTACCAACGGCAGTACGCCCGGCCCGCGCCGTTCGCTTTTCAAATCAAGAACAAGGAGCTGCGCGTGTTTCGGGGTGAGAATTTCACGCTGGACGTGGCCGTGTCCGGCGAGGCGCTGCCCGCGACGGTGAGCCTGCTGACGGCCGACGGCGTGACCCGAACGCTGACCAAAGTACCCGGCCGCGCCGATGAGTTTCGCTACGTGTTCGAGCAGCCGGCTCAGGACGTGGTGTTTCAGCTCAGCGGGGCGGGTTTTGCCTCCGGCGAATTCCGGCTGCGGGTGCTGGAGCGGCCCGACTTGCGCGACTTTGTGGTGCGGATAACTTACCCCGTCTACACCGGGCGGCCGGCCGAAACCATGCGCAACGGCGGCAACCTGACCGTGCCCGAGGGCAGCCGATTGCGCTGGGAATTCAGCACGGCCGCTACCGAGGCGCTGAGTCTACAATTCGAGCAGCCGCCGCAAGCGCCCGAAACCGTGGCCGCCACGCGGCAGGGCGACACGTTCGTGGCTGAGCGGGCGGCGCGGCGCTCGCAGCCCTATCAGGTGCGGCTGCAAAACGCGGTCAGCGCCAACCGCGACCCCATCGCCTACCAGCTCACGGTGCTGCCCGATGCGCCGCCCAGCCTCACCGTCGAGGCGTTTTCGGACACGACTTCGCGCCAGTTTCTGGCCCTGGGCGGCACGGCTCAGGACGACTACGGTCTGAGCGCGCTGCGTTTGCTCTACCGCGTGCATCGGGCCGACGAAAGCCCAAAAGCCAGGCTCTCGGCTCTAAGCTCTAAGCTCTTAGCTCTGCCGAAGGGCGGTTCTTACGCCTACACCTGGAACCTGACCGGGCTGCGGCTGCAAGCCGGCGACCGGGTGGAATACTACGTCGAGGCCAGCGACAACGACGCTATCCACGGGCCGAAGAGCACCCGCTCGCGGCCGCTCGAATACCGCTTGCCCAGCCGCCGCGAGCAGGACCAGCAGCTGTCTTCCCAGGCCAAGTCGGTGGCCGGGCAGCTCAGCTCGGCCGCCAAGCAGAGCAAGCAGCTGGAGCGTGAGCTGGCCCAGAGCCAGGACAAGCTGCGCACCAAGCGCGAGATGAGCTTCCAGGACCGGAAGCAATTGGAGCAGATGCTCGACCAGAAGCGGGCGCTCGACCAGCAGATGCAGCAAATGCAGCAGAAATTCGAGCAATTGCAGGAACAGCAGAAGCAGGACCCCAACAACCCCAAAAACGAGGAGCTGGCCCAGAAAGCCGAGGAGCTGAAAAAGCTCATGGCCGACCTGCTCGACCCCGCCACCAAGAAGCTCTACGACCAGCTCCAAAAGCTGCTCGACCAGCAGAAGCAGCCCGATGCCGAGATGCAAAAGCTGCTGCAGCAGCTCGAAAACAAGGAAAACACCCTGCAAAAGGAGCTGGACCGGGCACTGGAAATGTTCAAGCAATTGCAGTTTGAGCAGAAAGCCGAGCAAACCGCCGACCGCCTCGAAAAGCTGGCCCAGGACGAGCAGAAGCTAGCCGAGCAAACCCAGCAAAACGACAAGCAAAACCCCGACAACAAGCTCAGCAAAGAGGAACAACAAGCAAAAAACAATCAACTAAAAACCGAGCAGGCCCAGAAGCGCCAGGAATTCGAGGAGCTGAAAAAAGACTTGCAGGACCTCAAGCAGCAAGACAAGGAAATGGGCGACCAGAACGAGCTGGACGAGCAGAAGCCCGACCAGCAGCAAACCGACCAGGATATGGAGGAAGGCGAGCAGCAACTGAGCAAAAATCAGAACTCGAAAGCCAGCCAGAGCCAGAAAGCCGCCGCCCAGCGCATGCAGAAAATGGCCCGCAAGATGCGCGACCAGATGAGCGACGACGAAGAGCAAAAGGCCCAGCAGAACATCGACGACCTGCGCGACATCCTCGATAACCTGGTAACCCTCAGCTTCGACCAGGAGAAACTGATGAAGGATTTCCGGGCCGTGGACCAGTCCGACCCGCGCTTTGTGCAGCTCGGCCAGCAGCAGCGCAAGCTGCGCGACGACGCCCAGATTGTTCAGGACTCGCTGTATGCGTTGGCTAAGCGGGAGCCGAAGATTCAGAGCTTCGTCACGCGCGAAGTGGGCGAGATGAACGGGCGCATGGACGAGAGCCTGGGCCACATCCGGCAGCGCGACGTGCCGCGGGCCACCACCACCCAGCAGCAGGCCATGACGAGCGTCAACAACCTGGCCCTGATGCTGGCCGACGCGCTCAGCCAGATGCAGCAGGCGCTGGCTCAGATGCAGGGCAAAGGCGCGCCGCAACCGGGGAGCGGCAAGCCCGGCAAGAAAAAAGGCCGCGGCGGCGCGCCCGGTCCCGGCGCGCTCGGCAAGATGCAGCAGCAGCTCAACGAGCAGATTCAGCAGCTCCAGCAAAGCGGCAAAACCGGCCGCGCCATGAGCCAGGAATTAGCCAAACTCGCCGGCCAGCAGCAGATGCTGCGCCAAGCCATGCAGCAAATGGGCAACCTGCAGCCCGGTGGCAAGCCCGGTGGCAAAGACGGAAAAGATGGCTCGAACGGCGGCAAAGACGCAAAGGACCCGACCAAAAAAGACGGCCAGAACGGCGCGGGCGCGGCCGGCGAGCTCAAGAAAATGATGGAGCAAACCGAGACGGACCTCGTCAACAAGCGCCTCACTGAAGAAACCATCCGCCGCCAGCGCCAGATTCTGACCCGCTTACTCGAAGCCGAAAAGTCGGCCCGCGAGCGCGACCAGGACTCCAAGCGCGAGGCCCAGGCGGCGCAGGCGCACCCGCCGGTTTTTCCGCCGGCTTTCGACAAGTACCGCGCGCCCGCCCAAAGCCAACAAACGGAGTTGCTGCGCCGCCAGCAGCCGGCGCTCACGCCTTATTATCAGCAGAAAGTGCGCGAGTATTTTCAGCAGAGCCGGTAGCGCGGGTCTCCGACCCGCCTCGTTCAGATAACTTCAGATAACCTGGCCTGCGGGGGCGGGTCGGAGACCCGCGCTACGCAAAATACCAACTTGCGGGCCGGGCTTGCGTAGAGACGGCCAACCAAGCTGGCCAACGGCCGCGGTTATCTTTTTGACGGCCCGCCGTACTTTTGCGCTCCCGGCGTTTTGGGCGGCTCTCGTACACTCTTTCTATTTCCTCCCGCCCGACTTTCTATCGAAATTATTTATATGAAGCAGGTTAAAATTCAGATTCCCTCGCTCGTGGAAAATATCCGCGTCGTGGAGAGCTTCATTGATAACTCGAAGGACACGTTTCACATCGAGGACGATATCTACGGCAACATTATGGTGGCCGTGACCGAGGCCGTGAACAACGCCATCCGCCACGGCAACAAGTTCGACAAGGACAAAAACGTGTACTTGTCGCTCTACGTGAAGCCGGACAAGCTCAAATTTGAGATTGAGGACGAGGGCACGGGCTTCGATTACGATAACCTCGACGACCCAACGGCCCCCGAGAACCTGGAAAACCCCGGCGGGCGCGGCATTTTCCTCATCCGCCACCTCGCCGACGAAGTCGAGTTCAGCCAGGAAGGCCGCCGCCTGGAGCTGACCTTCAACCTGCACCCGGACTCAGCGCATCCGGTCAGCGCCGCCCAGGCCGCCGCATGACGGGCGGCCCGGCTACCGGCGTGCGCTACTTCGAGGCTCCCGGCATCGAGTTCATCGTGGAGGACATCCCCGAATTCGGCCTGCACGATGCCGAAGACCTCGTGGCCTGGATTGAGCGCATTGCCGCTGTGCACGAGTACCGCATCGCCCAGCTCACGTACATTTTCTGCTCGGATGCCTACCTGCACCGGCTCAACGTGGAGCACCTGGGCCACGACACGCTCACCGACATCATCACCTTCGACAATGCCGACGACGCCGACGTGCTCGAAGGCGACATCTTCATCAGCGTCGAGCGCGTAGCCGACAACGCCCAGGACCTGGGCGTGAGCTTCCGCGACGAGTTGCACCGGGTCATGATTCACGGCGTGCTACACCTGCTCGGCTACCACGACAAGGACCTGCTGAGCCAGACGGCCATGCGCCGCAAAGAGGATTATTGCCTGTCGTTGAGAGAGTTTTAAGGCAGATAGTTGTTCGTTGTTCGTTGTCAGCTGCTCGTTTTCCATCCGCACTGACAACAAACAACTGAGCACTGACAGCTAAGCCAATGACCCCCACTATCCCCGGCGAGGTGCTCGACTATTACCTGAGCCTGGGCTACTACCGCATGAATCAGGAGCTGTTCACGACCCGGTTTCTGCCGGTCGAGGGCGACTGGCATACCGTGCATTGGCTGCGGCTGACGGTGGCCCAACTCAGCTGGGGCAGCCGGCAGCGGCAGCTGCTGCGCCAAAACGCCCGTTTCGCGGTGAGCGTCCGACCTTTCCAATTGACGGCCGAGTACGAGGCGCTCTACGCCCGCTACTACGCTACGCTGGCCTTCGACGCGGCCGAGTCGCTGGAATCGCTGCTGCTGGCGGGCAGCCCGACGACCGTTTTCGACACCTACGCGGTGGACGTGCGCGATGGCGGCCGGCTCATCGCGGCGGGCATATTCGACCGAGGCGCGGATAGCCTGGCGGGCATCGTCAATTTCTACGACCCCGACTACCAGCGCCTTAGCTTAGGCAAGTACCTGTTGCTGCAAAAAGCCGCTCACGCGCAGCAGCAGCGGCTCATATATTACTACCCCGGCTACCTGGCCCACGGCTACGCCAAATTCGACTACAAAGTGGCCGTCTGCGAGGCTGCCACGGAGGTGTTCGACTGCCTGGCCCGGTGCTGGGTGCCGTATTCGGGGGAGGAAGTGGCCCGGCAATCGGCCGCGCTGCTGGCGGAGTGAGCGGCCGCCTGGCTGGTTAGCTTTGCCGGATGCTGACCCTGACCCGCACCACCTCCGCCAACGCTGACTTTCAGGCCCTGGTCGTGCTGCTCGATGCCGACTTGCGCATTCGCAACGGCGAGACGGACGAGTTCTACGCCCAATTCAATAAGCTCGACAACATCAACCACGTCGTAGTGGCCTACCACGCGGCGGTACCCGTTGGCTGCGGAGCCTTCAAGGAATTTTCGGACTGGCAAGTCGAAATCAAGCGCATGTACGTGCCGCCGACGCTGCGCGGCCAAGGCATTGCCCAGGCCATATTGGCTGAGTTGGAGCGCTGGGCCGCTGAGATTGGCTACGACGGCTGCGTCCTCGAAACTGGCCTGCAAAACCCTGAGGCCCTTCGGCTTTACGAGAAAAACGGCTACGTCCGCATTGCCAATTACGGGCAGTACGCTGGCGTGGCGAGCAGTGTGTGCATGGGGAAGATTATTGACTAATGAGCTAACTATCAACCAATCTGTCTGTAACTTTGGGTTAATTTCGCGCAGAGATAGAACGAGTTAAGAAGGGGCCTCAGGGAGCCGGAGGAACCTTCTCCGGGAAACTCTTTTTACCTCTTTCTAACTCGGTGCGAAAACTCACCTCCCCATGCAACAAGAAGAATACGACCTTATTGTAGTCGGCGCGGGCCACGCGGGCTGCGAGGCGGCGGCGGCGGCGGCCGGCCTCGGCTCGCGGGTGCTGCTCGTCACGATGAACCTGAACACCATCGCTCAGATGTCGTGCAACCCGGCGATGGGCGGCGTGGCCAAAGGGCAAATCGTGCGCGAAATCGACGCGCTCGGCGGGCAGTCGGGCCGCATCACCGACGCGACGATGCTCCAGTTTCGGATGCTGAACCGCTCGAAAGGCCCCGCCATGTGGAGCCCGCGCGCCCAATCCGACCGGATGCGCTTCGCCGAAGAGTGGCGACTGACGCTCGAAAGCCTGCCGCTGGTAGACTTCTGGCAGGAAGCCGTAACGGGTTTGTTGATTGAAAACGCCGCTTGCGTGGGTGTGCGCACGGCGCTGGGCGTGGAATTTCGGGGCCGAACGGTGGTGCTCACCAACGGCACGTTCTTGAACGGGCTGATGCACATCGGCGAGAAAAACTTCGGCGGCGGGCGCGCCGCCGAGCGCGGCAGCCAGGGCCTGACCGAGCAACTTGTCGGACTGGGCTTCGAGGCGGGCCGTATGAAAACCGGCACCCCGCCGCGCGTGGACGGCCGTACGCTCGACTACTCGAAAATGGAAGTGCAGGCGGGCGACGAGAACCCCGGCCGGTTTTCGTACCTCGACACGCCGCCGCTGACCCGGCAGCGGCCCTGCTACATCACCTACACCAACGCGCGGGTGCATGAGATTCTGCGCGAAGGATTTGAGAAATCGCCCATGTTTCAGGGGCGCATCAAGGGGCTGGGGCCGCGCTACTGCCCGAGCGTGGAAGACAAAATCAACCGCTTCGCCGACAAGGACCGCCACCAGATTTTCGTGGAGCCCGAAGGCTGGCACACCGTGGAATGCTACGTGAACGGCTTCAGCAGCAGCCTGCCCGAGGACGTGCAGTACCGCGCCCTGCGCGAAATCGCGGGCTTTGAGCGGGCTAAGATGTTCCGGCCGGGCTACGCCATTGAGTACGACTTTTTCCCGCCCACGCAGCTCACCAACACGCTCGAAACCAAGCTCGTGCGCAACCTCTGGCTGGCCGGCCAGATTAATGGCACGACCGGCTACGAGGAAGCCGCCTGCCAGGGGCTGATGGCCGGCATCAACGCTCATCAGCGGGTGAGTGGCCGGCCCGCGTTCACGCTGCGCCGCGATGAGGCCTACATCGGCGTGCTCATCGATGACCTCATCAACAAGGGCACCGACGAGCCGTACCGCATGTTCACGAGCCGCGCCGAGCACCGCATCCTGCTGCGCCAAGACAACGCCGACTCGCGCCTCACGCCGTTGGGCCACGCCCTGGGCCTGGCCAGCGACGAGCGCCTGGCGCGGGTGCGCCAGAAAGAGCAGGACACGGCCGAAGCGCTCGAAGTGCTGAGCCGGTTCGGCGTGGAGCCGGCCGCCATCAACGAGTTTTTGGCAGAAAATAATTCGGCTGAAATCAGCGAGAAGACCCGCGCCCTGAACCTGCTGCGCCGACCCGGCATCGAGCTGCCCGCCCTGGCGGCGGCCCTGCCCGCGCTGGCCGAAGCGCTGGCCGGCTTCAGCCCCGAAGCCCAGGAGCAGGCCGTCATCCAGACCAAGTACGAGACGTATTTGCTCAAGGAGCAGCAGCAGGCTGAGCGAATGCGGGAGCTGGAAAACTTCCGCATCGAGGGCCGCTTGAGCTACGCCGCCATGCCCGCGCTCTCGCACGAGGCCCGCGAAAAGCTGCTCAAGATTCAGCCCGAAACCCTGGGCCAGGCCAGTCGCATCAGCGGGGTGAGTCCGGCCGACGTGTCGGTGCTGATGGTGTATTTGAACCGCTGATGCGCCCGGTTGCCTCGGCCGGGCGGCGGCCCTGGCGCTGGCCGTTGGGCTGGCTATTTATGCTGGGGGTGGTCCTGGGGCTGGGACTTTGGGGCTGGTGCGCCTGGCTGTGGTTTCACGGGGCCGATATTGGCCACAACGCGCGTTACGACTGGGTATTCTCGACGCTGTGGCTAACCCCGGCGCTGTGGCTGGCCATGTTCGCGCTGGGTTTGCTGGGCCTTGTGCTGACCGTCAATAACTTGATTCGGCGCGACTGGAAGCGGGCAATGTGGTGGCTGTTAATAGCCGGCTTGGGAACGGGGAACTGTGTGGCCAGCTTTCTTCCTCTGGCTGTGTTCATGGGTGCCGGCACCACAACTGAAGTACCAAAAGAGTAAGCCAACGGCGCCAACTGGCCCAGCTTCGGCGCATTTGTTAGCTTCCTTCCCGAACTTCGCCCCAACCAATCGCTTATCCTTTGTGCTGACCAAATTCGCGCCTCTGGTGCAACCCACTGACTTAGAGCAGCTCGCTGCCTGCCCGGTTTGCGGCAGCGCCGACTTCGCCGACCAGTTGCGGGTGCCCGACCGCTCGGTGAGCCAGGAGGTGTTCACCATCGCGCGCTGCGCCGGCTGCGGGCTGCTTTTCACTAACCCGCGGCCCGACGCAGCCCACGCCGGACGCTACTATGAGTCAGCGGCTTACGTGTCGCACAACTCAGCAGCGCGCGGAATAACTAACCGGCTCTACAAACTGGCGCGCTACTTCACGGTGCGGCGCAAGGTGGCGCTCATCACGCAGCTGAATGGCGGCCGGGCCGGGCAATTGTTGGATTATGGCTGCGGCACGGGGCACTTTCTGGCCGGGGCGCGGGCGGCGGGCTGGCGCGTAACGGGCATCGAGCCGGCCGCCGGGGCGCGCGCCGACGCAGCCCAGCGCGTGGGCCAGCCCATCCTGGAGCCGGCCGCGCTGGCGGAATTGCCGCCGGCCAGCTTCGACGTGATTACGCTCTGGCACGTGCTGGAGCATGTCCATGACCTGCACGACACGCTGCGCCTGTTGCTGGCGGCGCTCCGGCCCACTGGCAAACTGCTCATTGCCGTGCCCAACGCCGAGAGCCTCGATGCCCAGCACTACCGCGCCGCCTGGGCCGCCTACGACGTACCGCGCCACCTGTATCATTTCGTGCCGGCTACGATGTGCCGGCTACTGGGCCAGCACGGTTTGCGCA
>JANXNW010000103.1 GCA_025353905.1 Hymenobacter sp. | reverse complement strand
CCCGGCGGCTGCCCAATATCCGTGTACATACAAAAACGGCCGTCCCCCTGGCGGGAACGGCCGTTCTCAAACAACACAAAACAACGGATGGCTTGGCGCACTCAACCAACGACCCGCCCCAACGCTAGGCTTTCGCTTGCTGCTCGGTGAGCTGCTTGAGCCGGTCGTAAGTCTTTTGCGACGCGGCGTGCTGCCGCTCGACGGCCTGCCGGATTTCGCCGGTCAGCGTATTGTCGGCCAGCGCCTCTTTGTAAGCGGCCAACGCCCACTGTTCGCCGTGGACGTTGAAGGCCAGCAGGCTGGTTTCGCTGTGGCCAGTGAGAGCGGCTTGCGCTTCCATAAACTTACGAAACGCCTTGCCTTTGAGCGTAGTGCGGGTTTCGCGCTGCCCGCCCTCGCGGGTGAGGTAGGTGTTGAGAGTGGTAGCGAACTGCTGGCTCTGGCTCACGAGCTGCTTGTAGTAGCCGCGCAGCTCGGGGTCCTGGCTTTCGGCCACGGCCCGCTCGTAGCCGGCCGTGCGGTCATTCACGAAATGCAGCAGCTCATCGAGCGTGGCGGCGGGCGCGCTCGGGGCCGCCGAACGGTTGCGGCGGGCGAGCACGGTCAGGCCCAGGGCCAGCAGCGAGGCCCCGATTATTTTCTGGGCCGGGCTGAAGCGCCGCCAGCCGCCCGGCCGACCGGTTTTGTTAGACGAAGCGTCGGATGCGTCCGACCAGCGCCCGGCGCTCTCGAAGCGGGAACCGCTGATGGTGGAAGCAGGAAATTGGCTCATAACTGGAAAAGGGAGAAAGTTGGAAGAATGCCAAGGCTTACGGGTAAATGGGCCGGGGTGTTTTTTTAGCGGGCAGTTTTCACATTCATCAATGGAAGCTTTCCGCTCAGTCGCCCATCACCCTACCCCACCGCCGCCACCGGCACGGGGTGCAGTATCAACCAGACCAGCTCGCGCAAAATCTCGCCCTCGTCCAGGGAGCCGCTCTCGATGCCCTTGCTCTGGGCGTCGGCCCGGCGGATGAGGTGAATCAGGTCCACCGTTCGGGCGGGGCTGAACTGGCGCTGCGCCTGCTGATACTCGCGCTGGGCGAACTTGGCGATGCCCATTTTCTGCATTTCCCCGTCCGACGGATTCGGGCCGGCCTGATGCAACACGAGCAACCGGGTGAAGAAGTTGAAGAGCAGCGTCAGGTTGGGGATGAGCGGGTTGGCTTTCGGGTTGGCGGCGAAATACGTCAGGATGCGGTTGGCCTTGAGCACATCGCGCTGCACGAGCGCGCGTTGCAGCTCGAAGATGTTGTACTCCTTGCTGATGCCCACCAGCCGCTGCACGAGGTCCTCATCAATGGCCTGGCCGGGTTTCACGCTCAGCAGCAGCTTGTTCACCTCGCCGGCCAGGCGGCCCAGGTCGGCCCCGATGTACTCGGCGAGCATCGCCGTGGCCTGCCCGGTTATCTGCTGGCCCCGGCCGCGCACGTAGCCCGTGAGCCACTGCGGCACCTGGCTGTCGTAGAGCTTTTTGCTGGTGAGCAGCACCGCGCCCGGCGCGTCCTTGCCGGCCAGCAGCTTGCCGAGCTTGCGGCGCGAGTCCAGGGTTTTGTGCTTGTAGCAGAACACGAGCACGGTGCTGGTCAGCGGGTTTTTGAGGTAGGCTTCGAGAAACGGCCAGGCCCGCTCGCTTTCCAAATCGGCCACCGCCTGGGCTTCCTTCACGATGACGACCGAGTGGGCGCTCATCATCGGAAACCGCCGCGCCTGGTTCAGAATCCCCGCCACGTCGGTATCCTTGCCGTAGAGCACGGTCTGGTTGAAGCCGCGCTCGGCCTCGGGCAAGACGCTGTTTTCGAGCGCGTCGGCCACGAGGTCGATGAAATACGGCTCCTCGCCTTGCAAAAAATACACTGGCTGAAACTGCCGCTGCTGGATTTGTCGGAGTAGCTCGTCGGGCGTGGCGCTGGTCATGTGGTAGGGCAAGCTGGTTGAGCGGGGCGACAGGCTTCTCAGCCGCCACCAAAAGGCCGTTGCAGCGTCTGATGCAACTCGCGGACGGCCCTGCGGTGGCGGCTAAAGCCTACCGCACCGGCTCACAAAGCTACCTTTGCCGCCCCCTTACCGTCCTTTTCACGACCCATGCCCCCTACTTCCGACCTGCTCGCCGAACTCAAGTGGCGCGGCATGTACCACGATGCCATGCCCGGCACGGCCGAGCACCTGACCCAGCATGCACCCGTCTCGGGCTACATCGGCTTCGACCCCACGGCCGCTTCGCTGCACATCGGCAACCTGGCCACCATCATGCTGCTCGTGCATTTGCAGCGCGCCGGCCACCGCCCGGTGGCGCTCGTGGGCGGGGCCACCGGCATGATTGGCGACCCCAGCGGTAAGTCGGCCGAGCGCAATCTACTGGACGAAACCACCCTGCGCCGCAACCAGGAAGGCATCCGCGCCCAGCTCGCCAAATTCCTCGATTTCAATGACTCGCCCACCGGCGCGGTGCTGGTCAATAATTACGACTGGTTCAAGGAGTTCGGCTTCTTGCAGTTTCTGCGCGAAGTCGGCAAGCACCTCACCGTGAATTATATGATGGCTAAAGACTCGGTGAAGCGTCGCATCGGCGGCACCGACGACGCGGGCGGCAGCGGCGGGGCCGAAGGCATCAGCTACACTGAGTTCAGCTACCAGCTGCTGCAAGGCTACGATTTTGTTCACCTCTACAAAACGCTCAACTGCACCCTGCAAATGGGCGCCTCCGACCAGTGGGGCAACATCACGACCGGCACCGAGCTAATCCGCCGCCTCGGCGCGGACGAAACCAACAACCAACAACCAACAACCAACAACCAACAACCAGCCAAAGCCTACGCCCTCACCGGCCAGCTCATCACCAAAGCCGACGGCACCAAATACGGCAAGTCCGAAACCGGCACCGTCTGGCTCGACCCCGCCCTGACCTCGCCCTACCAGTTCTACCAGTTTTTTCTGCGCGCCGACGATGCCGACGCGCCCCGCCTTCTCCGCGTTTTCACCCTGCTCAGCCAAGTCGAAATCGAAGCCCTTGAAGCGGAGCAGACACGCAACCCCGGCCTGAAAACGTTGCAAAAAGCCCTGGCCCGCGACGTAACCACGCGTGTGCATTCGGCGGCGGCCTGCGACGCGGCCATCGCCGCGTCGCAGGTGCTTTTCGGCGGCGGCGACATGGCAGCCCTCGACGAGCCGACGCTGCTCGACGTGTTTGCCGGGGTGCCGCACTTGCGCGTAGCGCGGGCCGACGTCGCCGACATGAACCTGGCCGTACTGCTGAGCGAGGCCACCGGCCAGCAGATTCTGCCCTCGCGCGGCGAAGTGCGCAAGCTCATCCAGGCCAACGGCCTGAGCCTGAATGGCCAGAAAGCCACTTCGCCCGACACATTGGTCGCCGGGCTGCCGCTGCTGCTGGGCAAGTATCTGGTAATAAAAAAGGGGCGCAGCTACTTTTTAGTGGAGTTCAGCTGAAAGCTGCTTACTTCACAACCAGCCGCACACTCACAGAACCACTCAGCCAGCCGCCTAATCAGCCAAAAAAAAGCCCCGCCAGAGCGGGGCTTTTTCAGTTTGATGAGGCGAATCAGTTCAATCCACCAAATCTGCGGTCTACTTCTTCTTAGCAGCCGGAGCAGCCTTCTTGGCTGGCGCGGCTTTCTTGGCCGGGGCAGCCTTCTTGGCAGCCGGCGCGGCTTTCTTCTTGGCGCCAGCGGCCGGAGCAGCAGTTTTGGTCGTGTTCTTCTGGTTCTGCACTTCGAGGCGGATAGCCTGCGCGTGGTTTTTCAGGTCCTGCATCCCTTTGCGGACGCGGGTGCCAGCGGCGGCGTTCTGCTTGTCGTACGATTTCTCAAAGTCCTCTTCCAACGAGTGAATCAGCTCTTTGATTTTGTTAAATGGGTTAGCCATGAACTTGGGGGTTGATTGGGTGAAAGAAAAAAGTGAATTGTGCTTACGCGGCCCTAATATACAGGCACTTTCTGCGCCCACAACTTTTTTTGCTTTTTTTCAAAACCCCATTTGCAGCTTAAGGAGGCGGTTTCCGGTTTCAAAACCCCCTTCTGAGCGAGTAGCGCGCGGCCGGCCGTCCCGGCATAGTCCTAAAACGACTGCGCCGGCTCCTCCAGAAAGAAGCCGGCGCGAGGCGTAAAAAGCAGTAGCGGCCAGGTAATTAAGCCGCCACGGCCTGCTTACTGTAGAGGCCCTTATCGAGCTTGGCCGCCACCGCCTCGAAGGCCGTGATGGTGGTGCGCACGTCGGCCAGCGTGTGCATGGCCGTCGGAATCAGGCGCAGCATAATCACGCCCTTGGGCACGACCGGATACACCACAATCGAACAGAAAACCCCGTGATTCTCACGTAAATCGAAGGTTAGGGCCGTCGCGTCCGACAATTGCCCGTTGAGCAGCACCGGCGTCACCGGCGACTCGGTGGTGCCGATGTTGAAGCCTTTCTCGCGCAAGCCGCTCTGCAAAGCCCGCACGATGGTCCAGAGGTTATCGCGGTATTCGGGGTGGTTGCGAATCAACTCCAGCCGCTTGAGCGCGCCAATGACGAGCGGCATGGGCAGCGACTTGGCAAAAATCTGGCTGCGCATGTTGTAGCGCAAATATTCAATAACGCCTTCCTCGCCCGACACGAACGCGCCGATGGTAGCCATGCTCTTGGCGAAGGTGTAAAAAATCAGGTCCACGCCCGCCTGACAGCCCAATTGTTCAGCCGTACCGGCCCCGGTGGCCCCGAGCGTACCGAAGCCGTGGGCATCGTCCACGAAGAGCCGGAAGTTGAATTTCTCCTTCAGTTTTACGATTTCGGGCAGCTTGCCCAGGTTGCCCGACATGCCGAACATGCCCTCCGTAATGACGAGAAT
>JANXNW010000101.1 GCA_025353905.1 Hymenobacter sp. | reverse complement strand
TTTGGAATATCCTACAAGATACGCTAAAACCCCCGAATTACCCCGTTTTACGGCCCTTTTTGGCCTATCTTTGCCCTAGCGCGTGAGGTTGTCTCCCGCCTCCACGGCTGCCGGAAACGGCAGAAGCCCGTGGTTGGCGCCACGGGCTTCTAAGTGGGTGGATTATTCTACTCCTTATGCCCCTAGCAAATGGAGAACAACCCGCGTTCGGACGGTGATTACGTGCTAATCACGGTCCGGTTTCCGGTCAAGCTGCTTGTGCGGCTTGGCCGGTGGTTGGTGGTAGCAACAGCAAGTTACTTGCTGCTGCACCACTAGCCTAAGATGGGTGGGGGGGCCGCAAGGCTTCCTCACTTTTTTCTTGCCCAAAGATACGCGAAAAGTTGCCGCCCTCGTGGCCGTTTCGGTTCCTACTCCTCCAAAACGCCGTTTTAAGCCGCTGAGCATCTCCTATCCGGGCGCTGGCCTGACCTGGTGTCCGAATAGGGGTTCTCGTTACAACGGGGCGAAAAATTACGCCAACCCGGACAGGCGGCCGCGCCGACGGCTACGACGGCTTAGCGTAATTTTTCGCCCCGTTGTAACGAGAACCCCGAACTCAGTATCCCTTATGACGAGATAGATACTGGCAGTGTTTGCGACTTCTAAGCTCACCTTGTTCTGCTCCAAACTTTAATCCTTCAGAAAATCATGGACTCAAAACATAAATTATTCAGGGCCTTGTACTTAGCACTGCTCGAAATACGTAGTGATGCTAATACTTCGAACAATAAAAAAATATTTGAAATAGCGAATCTAATTCATAACTTGCCCCTTAAGCTACAAAAGGAAGAGGCTGATTATGACAAAGTATTAGCTGAGTTAATCGAATCAGCGACTCAAAACAAGGGCTTATCTGCATGGTTGAAAAATAACTTGGTTGATGCCACACAATAGAGATTACGTCCAACATACGAGGGTAGGGATTTAAGGCGACAACTTATCGCCGCTTCTTAGTCGGGGCTGACTGGGGGTCGCCGTCGTAAGGGAAATACTGATACGCCAATTCGGGGCGCTCTTTGGCCAGCGTCGCCCGGCACTGCTGAAACCGCTGCACCGCGCCCTGGGCCTGCGCCAGCTCGGCCCGCGCCTTATCTAGTTCCGCCTTCGGCACCCGCGAAAAGTGCCCGTCGAGCAGTAGCACTATCAGCACCAGCAGCACCGGCCCCAGTGTAAAGCCCAGCGTCGAGCGCCAGTTCTCGAACACATTCAGGGGCACCGATTGGGGGATGCGCTGCGCGGCGGCGCTTAGGCTGGCCTCGGCCGCCTGCACGGCCGCCAGGCGGGCCGTGAGCTGCTCAACCAGGTAGTCCGTGCGGTCGTCCACGAGCTTGATGAGCTTGTCGGCCCCTAGTTGAATCCGGTGGGCCTGTGCGTCCACCTGGCCCACCAGCAGCGTGGCCACGGCCTGGCTGTTCACGTTCAACGTCAGCGGGCGGTCGCGCTCGGCCAGCGTAAGCAGGGCCTTTACCTGGTCTTCAGTAGCGGGCAGGGGCCGTTTGCCCAACGCCCGTAGCTCCTGGGCAATGCGTTCAATCTCAGCCATAAGCACGGCCACGCCGTTGCTGGGGGCCGGTGGGGGGGTAGGGTTCATACCAAAGGGGGTTAATTAGTCCATTTCGTAGCCGCCCCCGCGTTGGATGGTCGGCCGGGGGGGTTTAGGTATCTGCTGAATGATGGGGCGCCCCTGGGCCTGTTTCTGGGCTTTTTCGGCCGCCTGCTGCTGCGCGTACTCGCGGCCGAACGCTTCTAAATCGAGGTCTAGCCGGTGCTGGCCGTACTGCTGGCCGGCCGCGCCCAGCTCCGCCCGCTGCTGCTGCACCTGCTCGCGTTGGGCCTCAATGGTCTGGGCCAGGTGGTTCCCACTGTACCCCCGGCCTAATTCGCTGCCTTTCAGGTGCTGGCCCTCGTACTCGAACACCACGGCCTGTAACTTGCCTTTCTGGTAGGTGGCCTGCACCCCTACCCCGTCGCGCTGCATGGCCGCGCTCAGCTCCTCGGCACTCGTGGCGTGGGGCAGGTGCCGGCTCAGCGCGTCCTGCACGTAGAGCTTGGCCGCCGCCCGCGCCGGCAGCGCCTCGCGCACGGCGCGGCGCTTGTCCTGGCTCACCTGCTGGGCACTGACCAGCCCGTACTGCTTTTCCAGTTTGCGGCAGGCTTCGGCGCTGTGGCGGTAGTTGTGCTGGTCGCTCACCGTGGCCCCGTCGTTGTCCACCCGGTTCACAATCAAATGGGCGTGGGGGTGGGCCTGGTCCTTATGCCGCACTAAGGCCCATTGGGTATTGTCCGCGTCCACCTTCATCTCTTGGAGGTAAGCGCGGGCCAGCGCCGTTACCTGCTCGTTGCTCAGCTCCTCGCCCGGTGGCCAGGCCAGGGCCACGTGCATCACGGCCCGCCCCAGCTCGGGGCGTAGCTCGCGCTGGGCGTTGAAGTCGGCCGCCATGCCCTCGGCCGACGTGCCGCGCACCCCCTCGGCCGCCAGCACCTCCGCCTGCTTGTCCTCGCCGAACACGTAGCGGCAAATGCCGCCGAAGCTCTTGCCGATTTTCACTTTGCCAATCATCGCGCACTGTCGGGGGCTAACTCATCGAGCAGCCGGTAGAGCTGCCCCAATACCTGCCGGGCGGCCTCGCTCACGTGGTGGCCAGCGTGGAGCTGCTTGGTCAATTGGTTGAGGTTGCCGGCCATGCCGATGAGCTGCCGGAGCTGGGCCATCTCCTCGACCGTGCGCGGTCGCGCGGGCCGGGCCACGTCCGGGGTGCCCGCCCACACGGCCCGCAAAACCTCACCCATTGACTTGCGGTAGTCCTGCGCTTCGGTGGCCAGCTCGCGGTGCTCGGCCTCCGTCAAACGCACCGACACGGTATGCACCTGGTGGGGCGTGGTCTTCAGTTGCCGGCCGCGGCGGCGGGGGGTGGGCGGGAGCATAAGGCGGACCCCAAAGGGGCAAGTTAGAGTGAGCCCAGAGGGCGAACGGGTTTTGAGCGAAGCGAAAAACATAACTTGCTTCTGACGTTCGCACTCCCTCCACGGGCTACTAAGGTACGTACCTCACTCACTTCTACAAGCCCCCTCCATGATACTGCCTACTGAGTACCCCCCCTCTGGTTCCGATAAATCATCCGCTGAATCCCCTCGGACCATTAAGAAATACCTCGCTTTAATCGCCCCTTGCCCCTAGCCGTTCCCTCTGGCCACCTCCCTGCCCTCGCCCAACTACTTCCCTGTCTCGTCCGTCCTGAGCTACTCCCCTGGCCACTTCTTACCCGCCCTCAACTGCTCCCCCTGGCCACCTCCCCGACCTGCCCCTGCCCCTGACGCTCGCCCGCATCCCTTTCCCCACTGCCCCTTTTGACCGCTCAGCACTCCCCCGTACTCGCTGGTCTATAACAGTACATAAGCTCGGCAATTAGTTTTATAAACTGTTAATTACTAATAATATAGTGTTTTCAAAATGCGCGCAAATTACTGGTTTCTAGGTTCTTTGCTTTTGTTTTCTTTTTGCTTCTCGACACTCGTTCAGTCAGTCAGAACAGTCCCTAGAAACCTTTTTTTAGCTTCTCCTCGCGCGTTTTCAAATCTTGTGAAAATTTTTTTTTATTAACTATTCGCAAAGCTTCCATATTTAGGGCGGCCTAACTCATTGATTAACAAGTTTTAATCTCAATCTATTATGAGGAAATGTCCGTTAACTATGAGTTTTTGTCCTACTAATGTCGAGCTTATTCCATATGACCCACGAAAAAACACCCGCGAACTATGAGGAAATGTCCGTCTTGGAGCGAATCAACTATGAGGAAATGTCCGTTAAATATGAGCTTTAAAAAGATACTCATAAAAAAAGCTCATACATTTGTCCTCTTACCTTTTTTGCTACTAGCTTGGAATCTGAACCCTCTGATAAATCTGTCACCCTGTGGCAATCCAACGTCCTGACCTCCGCTCGCTACGAGTTGACTAAGCTGGAAAAGAATATTCTCTACCTAGCCATGCGCGAGATGAAGCCCACCGACGCACCCGGTCAGCTCTACTATGTCTCGACCGTGGAGCTGCGGGAACGAACCGGGGAAGAAATCAAGTACGACCGGCTGCGGGGCACCACTAAGAAGCTACTAGGGCGTGTCCTGGAAGCTGATTTACCCAATGGCGACTTACTGCAAACCCACTTCTTTTCCTCTGTTCAATACCTCAAGGGTACGGGTACACTAGAGATTGGGATAGACCCGAAGATTAGACCTTTCTACGGCTACCTGAAATCCCACTTCACCACCTTCCAGCTTGACCTAGCCATTACCTTGAACAGCATCTATGCTAAACGGCTGTATGAGGTGTTTTCCATGTATAAAAACTTGGAAGATAAGACCTTTTGTGTCTCTTTAGATAAGCTTAAACTACAACTCGGGCTAACGGACAAGGACACTGGGAAAGACAAATACCCGCTCTATGCCGACGTTAAACGCAACGTCTTGAAACCGGCTGAGGAAATCAATACAGCTACCGACCTAGCCTTCAGCTACCGCGAGATTAAACGAGGCCGTAAAGTCGTCGAACTGGAATTTACCGTCGTCTATACCCCCAAAACAACTGATATTGACTACAATGAGCCGGAAATGGCCCTGTTTGGCCGCTTGGTTAATCAGTTCAAGCTTCGCAAAGACCAAGCGATAACCGCCCTGAAGACGCACACCCCCGCCGACCTCAACCAGCAGCTCTACAAAATCCAGTTGCGCGAGAAGAACGGCGAGATTCAGAACCTGGGCAGCTACACCGCTGGTATTTTAGGCGTTAAATAACCCCTTGTCTCATGCCTCGCCCCGCCAAACGCCTACCTGGTAGCCCTACCTCTTTGCCAAAAAAAGCGCCTGGACGACCTAAGAAGCTCACTCGTCAGGCAACCAAATTTGATGAGTTCTATCCTAGCTCTACGACTGAGCCAACCGCCGGCCCGTTCTCCATCTATGGGGACAGTTTTACTCAGACGGCCGATGACTTCTACCCTGACCCCGACCTCACCGAATCAGGCCCTGATTCCTACTCCCCTGACCCGGCAACCACTGACTCTGTTGCCTCTACGGAAAACCGCTCGCTACTAGACTACTTCGCTGTTCATGCTTTTAACGGCCTAGTTGCAGGCAAATTAGCCGTTCCCAATGCCGTGCTTGACCCGACCGAAACGGCCCGCCTGGCCTACGACTACGCGGAAGCTCTGCTGCGCGAACGTACCCAACGTACGCCCCTGCCTCCCACGCCAGCGGTCATGCCTGCTGCCCCGTCGCCCTATGCCATGTTCCATAAAACAGACGAGCCGCCTTTTTAAGCCAGCTCGGCCGTCGTCAAGTAGGATTTTGGGGACAGTGGGGAAGTGCCATTTTTTCCCGCTTGTTCCTGGTTCTGTCCCTTAACATAAAACAAGTTGTCGGACCAGTCCCGGAATCGCACCGCTTTGGGGGCTGCTGCGCGGCCGGCTGCCGGCATGGTACTTTGCCGCTTTCCCCCCGGCTTTTTTGCAATTGCAAAAAGGGGGCAGCTAACCGCTTCTCTCGCCCTGCGAGTAGAGGCTACTCAGCGCGGCCCGGATGTAGGCCAGGTCTATCTCACCGGCGACGTAGCGGCCGTAAAGGGCGCTCAGCTCGGGCGAGGCGCTGCCGCCCTGGCTCCTGGCCACGCCTACGGCCCACCTCACGCTCTCGCGGCGCTGCGCGGGGGTTTGCTCGCTCGCGCAAAAGTGGGGTAGATAGCCCATAAGCAGCCTTTTTAGGGGGTTTGGAATATCCTACAAGATACGCTAAAACCCCCGAATTACCCCGTTTTACGGCCCTTTTTGGCCTATCTTTGCCCTAGCGCGTGAGGTTGTCTCCCGCCTCCACGGCTGCCGGAAACGGCAGAAGCCCGTGGTTGGCGCC
>JANXNW010000080.1 GCA_025353905.1 Hymenobacter sp. | reverse complement strand
GAGCTTGCGTCAAGCCAGTTGCAGCCCGCCATTTACGCTCAGTTGTAAGTTTTGAAACGGAAAGATTCATCTTGGAAATGAACAGAGTTTATTTGGTAAACTTACGTTAAAATACTCTCGCAACAAGTCTATTGTTTGTTGTTTATAATCTGTTGCCAATCAGGTAGATTTAAACAATAAGCAACAAACAATAAGCAACAAACAACAAACCGCTCAGCGGGGACGCAGGCGCAGGAAAGCCGTCTTGACCTGATTGCCGGATTTGGTGGAGGGGTAAGGATTGACGGACAGCAGCCGCAGCCAATACGGCCGCTGGTTGAGCACGACAGCGGCCGAGTCGGGCGTATAGACTGACTGGCTGATAACTCCAAGACTGATGGCGACTTTCTGCGTGTTCGCGGCATCGGTCAGTTCCACGGTTACGGCGGCGGCACCTCCCACAATACACACCACGTCGGAAGGGCAGCGCGAGTCGTACACGTTTGTCAGCGTGGCCCGCACCGCGCCGTTGGCCGCAACGGTCGTCGGCTGCTGGTACACCAGGGTCAAGTCCTGTTTGGGGCTGGGTTCGATGGCTTTGCGGCAGCCGAAGAGGCTACTGAGCAGCAGCAGCGAGTAGGTGAGCTGGCGCATGAGCGTTTGGGGATGAAGATGCAAGTGTACTGAGCGACCGTGGCTTCGCCGCTGCGCGGCGATAAACGGAGTACCACTCCGTTTTACAGCCCCAGCGTCCGCTTTGGGGCGCGGCCTAGCTCCAGGCCGGCTTCCAGCCCGAAGCTGTAGGGGCGCTGCTGCTGCCAGAAACCCTGCTGGGGGTCGGTGTTGAGGCTCATAATGCCTACCTCGGCGACTGGCCCCAGGCTGAGCGCCCAGGCGTGGCTGGCGGGCCTAAATTGCAGTCCGCCGCCGCCGCGCACGCTCGCCGACAGCCGCCGATAGGGCATACTCGGCGACATGAGCGAGTAGTCGCGGGTGGCTTCGGCGTTGCCTTCTACTTCGCCACGGGCGCTAAACAGAGCCGACAGCAGCGCGCCCATTCGGCCGTAGAGCGAGAAGCCGGTTTTGGCTGGGTTGCCGTAGCGCGCTTCGGCCGACACGCTCGCCGCCCGGTACCGGAACGTGGTACCGCGCAAGACGGCCGAACGGTTTGCGACGATGGTGCTGCCGAAATCAGCCACCTGCTCGCCCACGAAGGCCGACGACGTGGCCGAGGAGGCCGTTTGCTGGCTCAGCTCCAGGCCGCCGCGCAGGCCCCAGCGGCCGTTGCCGAGCCGACGGCTGGCCCAAAAGCTCAGGCGCTGGCTCAGGCCGGAGCGCAGGTGAGCGCGGTATTCGGCCGCCGCGCTGCGCGTCAGGCCCGCCGACCGGGCCCCAAACGCGGGGTTATACCGGCTGGAATCTTTGACGAAATCCGCATTGGGCGAAAACAAGCCGCTCGCGTAGCTCACCCCAAACTGCCAGGCGCGGGCGACGACGGGCGGCGGCGACTCGGGTAAGGCCGGAGCAGTCAGGCTCGAAGGCAGGTTGCCGAGCGGGCCGGCCGCGTCGGTCGGAACCAGGCGAGCAGCGCGCGCATCCAGCGCGGCCACTGCCGCCGAAGCAAATGCAGACCTCTGGCCCGCTGCTGGTATCAGTTCAGTCAGTTCATCAGCCGCTGCGCTAGCCGCCTGGTAGTCGGTGCTCAACGCCAGCGCCGAGGCCGGATTGGCTGAGCCGACGGACGCCACCGTCGGCGCCGCATTGGTCACGCCTCCAGCGCTGGCCAGTGTCGATACGTCCCGCCGGCCCGTCGCCGATGGGGCAGCCGAAGCTGCGTCGCGCGGAGCTAGTGCCAGCGCGGCGGCAGACTCAGTGGCCAGGTCAGTGGTCAGGGCAGCCGCCGGTTCCGAAGCGGCTACCTTTAAGCCGCGGCGCGCCTCAGTAGCCTGTGCGGACGGATTCGCCGGGCGGCTGGCCAGCGCGAGGTTAGAAAAGCCCGGACGTTGCCGGATATTATTGTCATTGACCGGGGCCAAACGAGCGGAAGCAACAGCAGCGGCCGAAGCCCCCGAAGAAGTAACAGTTTTACCAGAAGCAACAGGCTTAGTAGTGAAAGTAATGTCAGGAGCAGTAGCCGAACCAGCGGCGGCTGTTTGGGGGGCGAGTCGGGGCAACCCGGCGGCCCGACGCGCGGCAGCCAGGCCCGCTGAACTCGGCAGCCGCGCATTCGGAAACTGGTCTCGACCGGTAGCTGAGGCCAGCGGCGCGGTAGCCGGGCCACGCTGACTCTGCCACCAGCCGCCGCCGGCCAGCGAAGCCAGCAGCAGACTGGCGGCCAGCGCCCAACGGTAGGTACGCAGGCGACGACGATAACGGGTATTTTCGGTGAGCAGCAGGCGGTTGTCCAGCTGCTCCCACACGTGGGGCCGCGGCGGCACGGTGGCCGCCTCGTTCGCCAGGTGGTGACGAAACAGCTCTTCCAGGCTACCCTTTTGGGGATTGGGTGAAGACATTTAGTGATTAATGGTTAGTGGTCAGTGGTTAATGATTAGTGGTTAGAGGGTGGTCATTAACTATTAATCGCTAACCACTATTTTTTCCAGCTTGGCCAGCTTGGTTTGCAGCACTACCCGGGCTCGCGAGTATTGCGATTTGCTGGTGCCTTCCGAGATGCCCAGCATCTCGCCGATTTCGCGGTGCGTGTAGCCTTCGATGGCGTAGAGGTTGAACACGAGCCGGTAGCGCGGGGCGAGTTGCTGCACCAGGGCCAGCAGCTCGGCGTGGGCGTAATTGCTAAAAGTAAATTCCTCGCTGGCAAGTGTTTCGGGGTAGTCGCCGTCGCTCACCGCCACGAGCGGGGCGTTGCGGCGGTGCTGGCGCAGGGCTGCGTTTATCATTACTCGCCGCACCCAGAATTCGAGCGGGCACTCGCGCCGAAACGAGCCGAGCGTCCTAAACACCGTCAAAAAACCCTCTTGCAACACGTCTTCGGCCTCGAACGTGGTTTGGGCGTAGCGCAGGCAGACGGCCATCATGCGCGGGGCGTAGCGCTCGTAGAGCTGCTTCTGGGCCAGCGGCCGGCTGGCCAGGCAGCCGTCAATCAGCTCCGCTTCGGTGAGCGCGGCGGCCGGCACCGGGCGGCTCGCCGTGAGCGAAACAGCGGGCGGCGGCGGCGACGCAGCTGCTTCGGCATCGCTCAGCCTGAACAGGGCGGCGGCACTCATGGCGGTACTCATGGGCAGGCCAGCGCGCGGACAGGGCGCGGGCCAGGATAAAGCTTATCGGACATACGCGCTGCTAAAAGCCGGGGCTTGGTGCCTGAATAAAGGTGCCTGAGTAAAAATACGTCGCCGGGGCGGGAATCGCCGTCAAAACCCGCGCCAACCCTGCCTTTGCAAGAAGCGCTGACGCCCGTAAACGTTGCAACCCCGACTGATTATTTTGTCCCATGACAGCCAGGCGCAACGGCCAGAGGCTCCTTCAAGACAGCAGCGGGGTGTCGATTAAGAAGAAATAATTTCGTGTAGGTACATCTTTTTGGGTTACTCACTCGTATCAACGTCAGGCAAGCGCCGCCGCTGGCTGCCTGCTAATTATTCTCACCAGTCTTTTTTTATTCTCCCATGAAAACGCTCGTTTTATTTTACTCGACCTACGGCCACCTCTGGCACCTGGCCGAAGCCGTGGCCGAAGGTGCCCGCGAGGTGCCCGGCAACGAGGTATCCGTCAAGCGCGTGCCCGAAACGCTCTCGCCCGACATCCTGGCTAAAGTGGGCGCTACCGAAGCGCAGAAGGCGTTCGCCCACGTGCCCGTCGCCACCCCCGAAGAACTGGCCGAATACGATGCCATCCTGCTCGGCTCGCCCACGCGCTACGGCAACATGTGCGGGCAGGTGCAGGCGTACCTCGACGGCACCGGCGGCCTCTGGGCCACGGGCGCGCTCATTGGCAAAGTGGGCGGCGCATTTGTGAGCACCGCCACCCAGCACGGCGGCCAGGAAACCACCATCGGCGCCATCCACACGGCGATGCTGCACCATGGCCTCGTGCTCGTGGGCCTGCCCTACGCCTGGCAGGGCCAGATGACGCTCGATGAAATCACCGGCGGCACGCCCTACGGCGCGAGCACCATCGCCGGCGGCAAGGGCGAGCGCCAGCCCAGCGCCAACGAGCTGGAAGGCGCCCGCTTTCAGGGTCGCCACACCGCCCAGATTGCCAGTAAGTTAGGGAGTAATTAGGTGAGGAGGTGAGGAGGTGAGGGGGTGAAGAAACAAACTTCTTACCTTCTCACCTAATTACCTTCTCACCTACCCGGTCCAGATATCCCACGCCGCTTCTGCTTGTAGGCGTAGCATTTCCGCTCCGTTGTGCACGTGCGCCCCGGCGGCTTGGCCGCGCCGCAAGAACAGGGTTTCGGCGGGGTTATAAATGAGGTCGAACAGGTAGTGGGCGGGCGTGAGGGCGGCGTAGGGCAGCGGCGGGCATTCGTCGGTGGCGGGGTAGGTGCCGAGCGGAGTCGTGTTGATAAGCAACGGATGGGCAGTGATGACGTCGGCCGACAAGTCGCCATAAGTCAAGTCAGAGGTGCGCGGGTTGCGCCCGACCAGGGTGGGCACAATGCCCAGCTCGCTCAGCGCCACCACGACAGCTTTGGCTGCTCCGCCGGTGCCCAGCACCAGCGCCCGCGCGCCGTTTGCGCCCCCGGTAGTGTTCGTAGTGCTCTGCCCCGGATAAAACTGGCGCAGCGACTTCCGAAAGCCCACGTAATCGGTGTTGTGCCCCGTCAGGCTGCCATCCGCTTGAATCTCCACCACGTTGACTGCCCCTACCCGCGCTGCCGACGGGGCCAGCCACGTCAAGTAGGGTTGAATTTGCTCCTTGTACGGAATAGTCACGTTCAGACCGGCCAGGTCGGGGTGGCGGGCCAGTAGTGCGGGCAGCTCGCCGATTTCCGGCAGCTCAAACAGCTCGTAGCGGCAGTCGCTCAGGCCCAGCTCGGCGAACTTTTGGGTGAAATAGGTCCGCGAAAACGAGTGAGCCAGCGAGCGGCCGATAAGTGCGAAGGTGCGCATGGAAATCAATTATCAATTATCAATGAACAATCCAGAACAAGCCTCAAGTGGTCAAAGCTGAATTGCTCATTGCTCATTGCTCATTGATTTCCGCCGCAGCGCCTGCCAGGCGACGGGCAGCAGTGACAGCACGACCACTCCAATGACGACCAGCTCAAAGTTTTTCTGCACGAACGGGATGGCCCCGAACAGGTAGCCCGCCACGCTCATCGACACGACCCAGAGCACGGCCCCGACGATGCAGAAGCTGACGAAGCGGCGGTAAGTCATCGTACCCAGCCCGGCCACGAAAGGCGCAAACGTGCGCACGATGGGGACGAACCGGGCCAGGATGAGCGTCTTGCCTCCGTGCCGGGCATAAAACTCCTGGGTCTGGAGTAAATACTTGCGCTTCAGAAACCGGAAATCCTCCCGAAACACGCGCGGCCCGAGCCGGTCGCCGATGAAATAATTAAGATTATCGCCCAGAAACGCGGCCAGCACGAGCAGCGGAATGAGAATACCTAAGCTCAGTCCGCCGGGACGGGCGGCGAGCGCGCCGGCTACGAACAGCAACGAGTCGCCGGGCAAAAACGGCAGGATGACGACACCCGTTTCGACGAAGATGATAACGAAAAACACCGCGTACAGCAGCGAGCCGTATTCGAGCAGGAGCTGGTCGAGGTTGAAGTGGCGAAGCAAATCGAAGAAATGGCGGAGGAATTCCATGCGCGGGAGCAAGTAGCCGGGAAAGCCGAAGGGCTAGCAGCCGCAAAGAACGCCTGCCCTTTCCCAACGCTGCCCCGGCCCGCGAGGCCGCCCTGCCCTACAGCGTACTGCGCTGCGGCAATGCAGCGTGAATTGTCTCTGGTTAGAAAGCTGAACAGGGCGTAGTTACTGCACTTCTGCATTTCTGACGGAAAAAATTTAATTCGTCCGGCTCTAACTCTCTGGGTTGCCCCCCGTACAAGGCCGGAAATTTCTACTTTCCTTTTAGCCGGGCGTGGCCGGCAATCCATTCATCTGCCACTACTTTACTGATTAAGCAACATGTCTACCTCTTCATTTTTTACCCGGCAGGCCGGGCTGGTGAGTGCGTCCCGGCTGGGGCGAATCTGCTTGCCAGTCTTGCTCCTGCTGTTGGGCATGGCCCCTGGTGCCTGGGCACAGCGTACCAGCTTGGAAGCCGTTACCATCACCGCCGCAGTTGATGGCAACAGCACTCCGGCTGCCACCACCTATTACTCCAAGCCTGCCTCTCAGACGCCAATTTATCAGGGAGCCAACCTAGGAGGTGGTGCTCAGTTCGACCGCAATACGGGCTCACTTAACTTGACCGGAGCAAGCCTCAATGTCAACCCCCTGGGCGCTCCCATTGTATCAGCCTTTTTGGACTACCGGATTTACAAGTCTGGAACTACACCACCGGGCTACTCGCGGGTGTCACTAGACCGCACTTCGGCCAATAACACAACCAATCCCGTCACGTTTGCGCTGCCGAGCAATGCTCCTCCAATTGATGTGTTGGCTCAGGCTGCAGTATTTGGTGGGGGTACCTTTTCGCTTGAGATATCTTGGGAGGTTAATTACAACGACCCTGATAATGGGGGATTGTTAACAAAACTTACCAGCCCATCTAATAATACCGGTGCCGGCTACGTGGCTACCTTTCAAGTGCAGACACCGGCCGTGGCCCCGCCCGGCTCCACCACCACTTGGATTAGCAATTCGGATACGAACTGGCTGAACCCGGCCAACTGGAGCAATGGAGTGCCAAGCTCGCAGTCAGACGCTGTCATTCCGGACAAGGCTCCTACGACGCCATCTACCGTAGCCCCCTTGCTGAATGACCCAGCAGCTATGTACGAGGTGCGCAACCTGAACATGCCAAATGGTGATTTCACCGTTCGCTCGCTGCTACGGCTGGGCCAGTCGACGGGCGGCACTAACCTGGGCGCTACGCTACGCGTGTACGGCAATCTTTTCTGCCCCGGCGCAGGCCTGCTGGCGGCCGTAGTAGACCCCAACAACGTCGGCACGCCTAACCCACAAACTAACTCAACCCTCGTTTTTGCGGGCAGTTCCGACCAATTTCTTCAAGGAACTGTCACTTGTGTCGACGTGCGAATTGAAGGAGGTGGTAACAAGAAAGTAAACGGCAACCTTAACGTGACGAACACGCTGAAATTTGAGACGGGCACCACAGCGAACATCGTTACCACAGATGCCAACGGTAATTATGTGGCTGACCAGGGCTTGGCGCAAATTAACCTGCGCGACTCGGGTACCCTACTGGGCGAAAACAACATCTCCTCCGTTATTGGGACCCTCATCGCCGACCGTTCGCTGGTAGCTAATGTTACTCAAACCTTTGGCAACGTGGGCTTGGACATCACCACCAATCAGACCATCACCAGTCCGAACGTTATTGTTACCCGCACAACTGGGGCTAACTTCACCAACAATAATACGCCCACCACTACGGTTGGTATCAAGCGCATCTTCGGGGTGTCAGGAACTGTCAACAACTCACCTAGCGTCTCCACTATCGTTTTTCGCTACTTGGACACGCCCGCAGAGTTAAATGGTATCCAGGAGCAAAACCTGACCCTGTTTCGGACAACCAATGGCAACGCTGGGCCTTTCGTGCCCATCGGCGGCGTAGTAGACACGGATGCTAATACGATTACCCGCACGAACCTGACCGCTATTAACACCATTACGGCGGGCGACCGCACGGCACCGTTGCCCGTTACGTTAGTGGCCTTTAATGCTGTGCGAGTAGGAAACAACGCGCAACTCACCTGGACCACCGCCACCGAAACCAACAATAAAGGTTTCGCCGTGCAGGTATCCACGGATGGGGCTGTGTTTCGGACGCTGGCTTTCGTCGATAGTCAAAATCCCAACGGTACTTCCTTACGCACGTATAACTATACTGATACGGAAGCTGGCAAAAACGGAACTCGCTACTACCGGCTTCAGCAAACTGACCTGGACGGCAAAACTGCCTACTCACCCACGCGGACTGTGAGCTTTAGCGGGGCCGCCACGGCCACAACCCTAACCTTGACTGCCGCGCCCAACCCTTTCACCAACGAGTTCAGCCTGAGCCTGGACGGGAATATGGGAGTCACTCCCACCCTGATAACGCTCACCGACATGGCGGGCCGCACCGTGCGCCAGCAACGTGTGCCAGCCGACGGTGGCAGCCTCTCGCTTGGTGACCTTAGCAGCCTGGGTAACGGTCTGTATTTGGTACGAGTCAGCCTGAGTGACGGCAGCACCAAGACGGTACGCGTGCAAAAGCAGTAAGCGGTAAAACGGTGGGGTGGTGGGTTTTGCTACCCCCTCATAACTAAAAAAGAGCCTGACCGCAATTAGTGGTCAGGCTCTTTTTTTGAATTATTAGTCGTGAGTCAACTCACTACTTCACCGCCTCACCGCTATCCGCGCGGCATGCTCGTGCCGGGGCGGCCGGTTTTGGCGGCGGGCCGAAACATGGGGTCCACCGCGTCGAGGTCGAGAAAGTGGTCGAACGTGTCGCCGCGCAGGCCGAGGCGGATAGTTTCGAGGCTCACGATTTCGTTAGGCGCGATGTTGCCCAGGTTCACATTGGCACCCAGCAGCTTGATAAACCACACCTGCTGCGCTTTTTGCGGCGCTTCCCACAGGATTTTATCGGACGGGATTTTGGTCAGAATTTCCTCTACCAGGCCCGAGCGTACCTCGCCGGTACTGCGAAACAAGCCGACGTTGCCGCCCTCGCGGGCCTCGCCGATGACCTTGATGGCGCCGGCTTCCAGCTCGGTTTCCATCTGCTGAATCCACTTGTAGGGCGGGATAATCTTCTCGGCATCCTTCGAGCCGACTTCGCTCAGCACCTTCACCTGGGTACTCAGCTCGCGGATGAACTCGCACTTGCGGTCGTGGTGCAGGTCGATGCTGCCATCCGACACTTCGGCGTATTCCAGCCCGTACTTATCGAGCAGCCGGCGGTAGTCGTCGAACTGATTGCGGATGATGAACGCCTCGAACAGCGTCCCGCCCAGATAGACCGGCAGCCCGCCCGCGCGGTACACGTCGAGCTTGCGCTGCAGATTGGGCACCACGTACGACGTGGCCCAGCCCAACTTGACGATATCGGTATAGGGCGCGCTCACTTCCAGGAAGTCTTCGACCTCGCGGATGCTGAGGCCCTTATCCATCATCATCGTGAAGCCTTGTTCGCGAGGCTTTGGGGTGCGCTCGGGCAGTTGAGAAAGCGAGTAATTCATATACATGTGGCGCGAGCTTCAGCTCGCGGTAAGCCGGCTAAAAAACCCAATACGTTCAGCCGTAACAAAAAGCTGCCCGCCCCAAAAGAGGCAGGCAGCGGCAAAAGTAGCGGTCGAAGTTTTGACGAGGGGGAAAGTGGAATCAACCGCGAGCTAAAGCTCGCGCCACACTTACTTCCGAAACTGCTCGATGAGCCGCAGCAGAGCGGCGTTATTTTTCAGGTCAGGGAAGTAGTCGAACAGCAGCGTGTGCTGCTCGAAGTTGAGCGTGAGGGCCGTTTCCAACTCCTGATACGCCTCGCGCAGGCGGCCGGCGGCCAGCTGGTACGCGCAGCGCATGTAGTGGAAGTGCGCTTCGTGCGGGTGCAGGTCCACGGCGTGCTGCAGCAGGTCGGTGGCTTCCTCGTAGTGGCCTTGCTCGTAGAGAATGGCGCTCCAGCTCACCCAGCCAGTGGCATCATCGGGGGCTACTTCGGTGGCTTTCTCGTAGGCTTCGAGCGCGCTCACGATGTTGCCGACCTGGTTTTCGGCCGCGCCCAGCGCCGCCCAGTATTCGCTGCTCTCAGCGTACAGCTCCACCGCCTTACGGAAAAAGTGCAGCGCCTCGTAGGGACGCTCCTGCTCTTGCAGCAGCACACCCTGCCCGAACCACGCCTCGTCCATCTCCGGGTTCAGCTCCAGCGCTTTGCGGTAATACTGGCGGGCCTGGGCCCAATCGCGCAGCTTTTCGTAGCACTCACCAATGTTGCAGAGCGCCTCGTCGGTCGGCTCATTGGGCGGGTAGCTCAACTCAAACTCAGCCACTGCCTTCACGTATTCCTGCTGACACACGAAGGTGTCGGCCAGCCAGTGATGCGCGTCGTGAAAGTCAGCCTCGATGATGATGGCATAATCGAAAGACGAAGCTGCTTCCTCGTATTTTTCCAGCCGGTAGTAATACTGCCCCAGGTTGTACCAGGCCACGGCCGAGTACGGGTCGTCGTCGGTGAAGCGGGTGAAGAATTCCTCGTGCTCGGGCAGGCGCTGGCTGGTTTCGAGGCAATTGAGCAGCTCCTGCACGGTCGTCTCGTTGTCGGGCTGCAAGCGCAGGCTGTGCTTGTAGTGGCGCGCGGCGCTCTTGTACTTGTGCCAGCTCTGGTAAGCCAGGCCGAGGTTGAAGTGAATATCCTCGCGGTCGGGAAAGCGCTCCAGCGCGGCCTGGAAGTAGCGCACGGCCGTTTCGTACTCGCTCTGCTGGGTGGCGATGATGCCGCGCGTCACGGCCACGTCGGCATTGTCGGGGTCGCGGCTGGCCACGTTGGCAATCTGGCGCTCAGCCTCGGCAAAGTCGCCGCGCATGGCCGAAATCTGGGCGCGGTCCACGAGCAGCTCGGTCGAGAATGGATATTGCCCCAGCGCCGTCTCGCAGGCTTGCTGCGCCTGCTCAAACGCGCCGGTCGTTACGTAGTGGTCGATAATAACTTCAAATTCTTCCAGGTCAAAAAAAGCGGCTTCGTCGTGGCTCAGCGTCCGCTCGTAGCGGCGCACCGTGTCCTGAGCAGCTTTGGGGTCGTCAAATGATTCGTTCATGCGCATAATAATCGCGGTTTTCGGGTGGAAGGCCCGCCGGGACGGGTGGTCCCAATTTCGGGCCAAAACCAGCCAGTCTGCCCGGTTGGCAGCGTGGCCTTCGGAAGCTGCCGGGGCAGGTAGCAAGGTGGGCCGTTAGGGCTGAGCCGGCTGTCCGATTCACGTTGTTCAGCTTACGCAGGCAAGTTAAACAGGTAAACAACGACTCCGAACAAAAACCGGCATCTGGCCCCATCAACCAATTCGCTAAGCTACAACCGAGGCCCGGTTTGGCTGGTTCGTTTCGAGCGCCTGGGCCAGCCAGGCCACGGTGTCGGCCAGCGGCCGGAAGCCCAATCTGGTGGCGGCCTGCACCCGGCTCGCGTCGTAGCGCACCGGGCGGCGGCCGGCGTGGGTCGTGTCGCGGGTGATGAGCGGGCGCGCCCCCGTGAGCAGCGAGCGCAGGTGCTCGGCCCGCCAGATAACTTCGGCCGCCCAGTCGGGCACGGCCACCGTGGGCGGCCGCCGGCCCAGCGCCCGCGCCACCTCGGCCAGCAACTCACCCACGGGCCGCGCGCCCGCGCTGAGCACGTAGCGGGCGGGCGGCAAGTGTGCGCAAGGCAGCTCCAGTGTAAGGCGCAGAAAATGAGCCGTCACGTCGCGCACGTCCACGAAATTCAGCAGGCCCCGCGTATAAAACCAGTGCTCGTCGTGGGCGTAGCGCAACAGCCGGGTGCTGCTGCGGTGCCAGTCGCCGGCCCCGAGCACCACCGACGGGTTCACGATGACGGCCGACAAGCCCTCGGCCACGCCGCGCCAGACTTCCAGCTCGGCCAGGTACTTGCTCGTGGCGTAGGCCGAATGAGCCGCTCCCAGGTCCCAGGTGGCGGTTTCGTCGAGCAGCCGGGGGCCGGTGACTGCCTCCGTGACGGGAGCCGGCTGGCCCAACGCCGCCACCGACGACACGTAGCCCAGGCGCACCCCCGGCCGGCGCAGGCAGGCATCGACCACGGCGGCGGTCCCTTCCACGTTCACGCGCAGCAGCGCGTCCTCGTCCTGCGGCGCGTACGATACCAGGCCGGCGCAGTGCAGCACGTGGGTAATATCCGCGTCAATCGCCGAATTGAGCAGACTCGTATCGAGCAAGTCACCGCTGACCCACTCCACGCCGACGGGTGCGTCCGGCGGTGGGGCGCTGCCGCGGTAGAGCGCGCGCACGGCCAGGCCCCGCGCGCTCAGCTCGCGCAGCACATAGGAGCCGATGAGGCCGGTTGCGCCGGTTAGGAAGAGCATCTTTTTGGTGCCTGGGGTCATTGTCATGCTGAGCGCAGCGAAGCATCTTGCTCGCTTCGTTGCTGAGATGCGTTAAAATAGACCGTAAGCAACGAAGCGAGCAAGATGCTTCGCTGC
>JANXNW010000071.1 GCA_025353905.1 Hymenobacter sp. | reverse complement strand
AGGTGGCAGCCGCGCACGAACTGTCCGTAATCCATGCCAAACAGGGGCGAGGTGGTGCTCACGAAATCCGGGTGATACACGATTTTTACCCGGTCGTGCTGGTTATTGACCAGGTTCGCGCGGCGCACGAAATTCAGGATGTCGTCGTCCTGGTCGTTCACCAGATTATGGGTGATGACTGCGGGCAGCGAAGTGGTTTTCCAGGATTGCAGCCCGCGGCGGTAGCGCAGCTTCCAGTAGTCGTCCACCATCTGGTCGAGGTCGGGCAGGCGGTGGTCGGCGCTGGCGGCGGCGGCCACGAACAACCGCTCGCCGACCTGCTCCTCGATGGCGCGGCACGTCTCGCGCACTTCATTCAACTGCGCCCGTGATTGCAGCACGAGTGGGTTGATGCTCGTGTAAGGCCGCTTGGTGATAAAAAACATGACCACCTGGCCCTCCAGCCCGCTCTGCTGCAAGCGGTGATTGAGCCGGGCGAGCGCTTCGAGCGTCAAATCAAAGCCCTTGTTGTGGTACTCGTAGCGGCCCGACGTGAACAAATACAGCGTCTGGTCGAGGTCGAACGAATAACTCTGAAAAAAATGCGCCATCACAAACTCGTGGATTTTATCCTTGTAGAGCTTGTGCAGGTTCTGAAACTCGTGCAGGGCTACGAAGCGCTCGATGTTCAGCCCGTTGGGCAACACCGCGTCGGGAATCCTATCCAGTAAATAAATGCACTCGCGCACGGTCAGCTCGCTCACCGTTGTAAAAACGTGCGACCCGTGGGCAGCGGCCCGCTCCAGGCTCACGGCCGGCTCGATGGCGAAGTGCCGGGCCTCGCGCTGCCAGTCCACGAGCATGAGGTGGTCGTAGAAATCGGGGTCGTTCATGGCCAGGTAGCGGCCCAGCAGCGTGGCGTGGGTCGTGAACACGAGGTGCGCCGGCACCCGCTGGCGGCGCAATTCGGGGATGGCCACGCCGGTCATCCACTCGTGGAAGTGGGCGATAACGCGCCACTGCCCCAGCGTCTGGCGGGCCAGCTCGGCGATGAACACCTGGGCCAAATGTCCGAACGCGACCACCTGGTGCAGCAGGTCGTCGTTAGCGGGCATCGGAATACCGTGGTCCTGCCAGAGCGCGGTTTTCAGCTCGCCGAGCCGGTCATAGACTTGAAACGGGTTGATGAGTACCACCTGAGGCCGGCCCGTGACGAGCCACACGCCGAGCTGGATGTCCATGCCTTGCGCCCGCAGTGCCTGCACGGCCCGCGCGTAGGGGTCGGTGGCGCGGGCCAGCTCCGCGTCGGTCAGGGCCTCAAACTCGCCCTGGGCCTGTTGCGGAAAATACGGCCCCAGCAAACAGTAGCGCTCGCCCCAGGCGGGCATCGTGGCCGGCACCTTCGAGCGAATGACGGTGTAGATGCCGCCCACCTGGTTGCAGACTTCCCAGGCCACTTCCAGCAGCAGCGAGTCCGGGTACAGGGCTTCGGGGGCGAGGGGCGTGGGCTGCATGGCGGGCGGGGCAGGAAGGGCGGAATAAGCAGGACGAATGTAGGGCCGGGCTTAGCTTGCGCCGCATATTGGGGCTTATGCTCACTCAAATCTTACTAGCTGATTCATGGATGCTCGTTACGCCACGCCGCAAAAATTATTCAGCGGCGAAATGCAGTTTATCGTGCCGCTCTTTCAGCGCTCCTACAGCTGGAAGCTCAAGCAGTGGCGCACGCTGTGGCACGACCTGGCAGAGCTGCCCGAGCTGGAAGCCAGCCGCCAGCATTTCATCGGCTCGGTGGTGATGCACCCGACTAACACCGTGCCCACGGGCGTGAGCAAATACGCCGTCATCGACGGGCAGCAGCGACTTACTACGTTATTTTTAGTGCTGGTAGCCCTGCGCGACGTGGCCCGGCAAGTGGGCGACGAGCGCCTGGCCGAGCGCATCACCGACACGTACCTGGCCAACAAATGGGCGCCGGCCCACGAGCGCTACAAGCTGCTGCCCACCCAGGCCGACCGGGCGGATTTTCGGCTCGTCGCCGAGCACCAGGCAGCCGGCGCGGTCCTCACGCCGTCGCTGTTCGCCGAGGCGTACACGTATTTTCAAACCCAGCTATTGGGGTGGGTGAAAGGCCGCCCCGCGCGGGCGGAAGAAGCCATGCGGCTGGTGCTGGAGCGCCTCTCGCTGGTGAGCATCACCCTGGCCGACGACGACGACCCGTACCTGGTTTTTGAAAGCCTCAACGCCAAAGGGATGCAGCTCACGGCGGCCGACCTGATTCGCAACTACCTGTTCATGAAAATTCATCCCGACCAGCAGGATGAGCTGAACGAGCGGTACTGGATACCAATGCAGACGGAATTGGGCGACGCGCTCACGCAGTTTATCTGGCATTATCTGATGCGTCACGGCGGCAACGTGGCGCAGTCGGACGTGTACCTGGCCTTCAAAAAAGCCACCGAGCGGCGCGACGTGGCCGACGTGTTGCGCGAGCTGGCCCGGTTCGCGCCCACCTACGCCCGGCTGCTGCGCCCCGAGCTGGAAACCCAGCGTCCGGCCGTGCGCCAGGCGCTGAGCCGCCTGCACCGGGCGCGCCTCACGGTGGCGTATCCGCTCATTCTGCGCCTCTACGACCAGCTGCGCCACGGCGAGCTGCTGAGCGAGAGTACGCTGCTCGCGGCGCTGGCTATTGTCGAGAACTACGTGATTCGCGGCTACATCGCCCGGCGCGGGGTGGGCGGGGCCAACAAATCCATGCAAACGCTGGCTTCGCGCACCGACCAGCTTGACGACCAGCCGGCCGCCTTGTTGGCCGACATGCGCGCCTACCTGGCCACCCAGAACTACCCCGGCGACGAGGCCGTGCGCCAGGCCCTGCTGGAGCAGCCGCTCTACCACCACGCCGGCGAGCGCCTCACGCGCACCCGGCTGCTGCTTGAAACGCTGGAAACAGACCTCAACCCGAAGGAAATCGTGAACCCGGCCACGCTCAGCGTCGAGCACATTTTGCCCCAGACCC
>JANXNW010000036.1 GCA_025353905.1 Hymenobacter sp. | reverse complement strand
GAAATCGCCTCGTTGCGAAACACCCGCCCCGGCATGACCCGCCGAATCGGCAGCGGCTCGTTCTCCAGCAGCCGCACCTGCACCGTGGAGGTGTGAGTTCTCAGCAATGAGTGACTGAGTGACTGAGTGACTGAGTGACTGGGGGTCGGGTCGTCAGCGCCTTCACTCATTCGCTCATTCGCTCCTTCACTCCTGACAAAAAACGTGTCCTGCATGTCCCGCGCCGGGTGGTTTTCGGGGAAGTTGAGGGCCGTGAAGTTGTGCCAGTCGTCCTCGATTTCCGGCCCTTCGGCCACGGCGAAACCGATGCGCGAGAACACGCGCAGAATCTGTTCGCGCACGAGCAGCAGCGGGTGGCGGGTGCCGAGCGCGTGGGGCACGGGCGGCAATGTGTAGTCGTAGCCAGCATCGGCGGGCTGGTTGGCCGTCGCGGCTTCGAGCGCGGCCTGGGCTTCGTCGTGGCGGGCCTGGGCGGCTTGCTTCAAGCTGTTGAGCTGCTGGCCGATGGCGCGGCGCTCGTCGGCTGGCGCGGTCTTTAGGCCGTCGAATAAGTAGGCCAGCTCACCCTTGCGGCCGAGGTAGCGGAGGCGAAACTGGTCGAGCGCGGCCGGGCTGGTCAGCTCGGCGGTGGTCAGCTCGGCGGTCAGGGCTGAAATAGATTCCTGCATGATACGAGCAAAGGTACGCCGAGGGTAAAACGGAGTGCCCGGCGACGGCCCGTATCCGGTTTGGCACTGCCTTTGCAAAAGCATTTTCAGCGCATTGCTTTTCTCACCTTTCTCCCCCCTGAAATCATGCTCCGTCGTCTGCTCCTCCCCGCCTTGGCCATCGCCCTGTTCGCCGCCGAAGCCGCCTCGGCCCAAACCGTCCCAGCTGTGCCTGCCACCTCCGCCGTCACCGCCGCCATTCCCACCAAAAAGGAAGCGCGCCAGGCCGCCCGCGCCACGCGCCGCGCCGGCCGCGTGCTCACCAACCGCGAAAAGCGCGCCGCTGCCGCCGCTGCCAAAGCCGCCGCGACTCCCACGCCTACCCTGGCCTGGAGCGGCCCCGATGTGCTGCCCGAGAACGGCCGCACCGCGCCCGCCAACCGCACCGACCAAAGCTGGTCGTCAGCGCCCGGCATGCCCCTCAACCAAGTGGGCCACGGCGTGACAACCGACTACGACGGCCGCCCCGTGCGCCGCCCCGAAACGGCCAACACCACCCTGCCCACGGTGCGCTAAGCGCCGCCAACGCGGGTTGTCATCCTCGCTTTCTGCTTTATTCTACCTGGCAACGGTCGCGAAAGTCCTTCTTTCGCGGCCGTTGCTGCTGTTGGCATTACCAGTCATTTGCCCGGCAGCGGGCCACCCTGGAGCGGCGGCTAAATTGGCTCGGCCTGGTAGTAGAGCGTACTGCAATTTTCGGGGCGCAAGACCAGCTCGGCGGCTTCGCGCACGGCCTGGGGCGTAACGGCTTGCAGCTGAGCTGGCTCCTCGTTCACCAGGTTGGCGTTGCCAAGCAGCTTGCCGATAGCCAGGGCCAGGGCGCGGTTGAGCAGCTCAATTTCGCCGAAGACCAGGCCCGCTTCGGCCTGGTTTTTCACTTTTTGCAGCTCGTCGGCGGGCACCTCTTCGCGCAGCAGCTCGGCCACCACGGCCTCGACGGCGGCATCGGCATCGGCCAGGGCCACGCCCGCGTTGAGCTTGCCCGAGACGACGAGCAGGCCGGGGTCGAGCGAACCGGTGACGGAGGCGGAAATATTATTGAACAGCTCCAGCTCCTTGACCAGCCGCTGGTGCAGACGCGACGACTTGCCCCGGCCGAGCACGTCGCTCAGCAAATCCACGGCGTGGTAGCGCGGGTCGAGCCGGGCGGGCATGTGCCAGGCTTTGTAGAGCGCGCTCAGCGGCACCGGGGCCGTGGCCGTGGCCTGGCGCGGGGCCGTCTGAGCGGGTTCCTGGGGCAACTGCCGCGCCCGGCGCTGCCCGCCCGCAATCGGCCCGAACCACTTCTCGGCCAGCCGCTTC
>JANXNW010000169.1 GCA_025353905.1 Hymenobacter sp. | reverse complement strand
GTTACTTTCGACCCCAGTGCCGGCAACCCGCTGGAAGTAAAGGCGTTCGTGCAACAAGAGCTGTTCAAGCGCGGCATCCTGTGGGGCGGCTTCCACAACATGAGCTTCTCGCACACCGACGAGGACGTGGCCAAAACCCTGGCCGCCTACCGCGAAGTGCTGGGCTTGCTCAAAGAAGCCATCGAGGCCGGCGACGTGGCCCACCGCCTGGAAGGCGAGCCGGTGGAAGCCGTGTTTCGGAAAGTAACCAACGCGGCTCCGGTGCGGAAATAGGGGTTGGTTAGCTATGCCCTATTGCAGCCAGTCCACTCTCTGAAAAAGAAGATTACTTCTTAGCTTTTGGCGCCCCAAAACTTATGCAAATAACACGGCCTAAAATTCTTGGAACACTGCAAATATGCTATATGATGGCGGGGAATTGGGCTGTCTGTAATGGGGTAAGAAATGCGCCCAACAAACTCATTGTCACCGTCGATTCGGTCGAACACGGGGAAGAGCTTATAGCTAAACTCAAGGCTGGCCGTCCCGGCGATGTAATCACTGTTTGACCATAACATTCTGCCCCAAGCTCTAGAATGGAGCGACTGTTAAAGACCAGCCCATCCTCATTTGGGAGAGAGGGTCGAGGGGTGAGGCAACAACGGCAGTGTGCGGAAAAATTTATGAACCTGTTCGACCTAACCCACAAAACGGCTATCGTGACCGGTGCCTGCGGCCTCATTGGCCAGAAACACTGCGAAGCGCTGGCCCTGGCCGGGGCCAACGTGGTAGTGGCCGACCTGCACCTCGACAAAGCCCAGGCCGTAGCTGCCGGCCTGCCCGGCGGGATGCACCTGCCGCTGGCCGTGGACGTAACCTCGCCCGATTCGCTGGCGGCCGCGCGCGACGCGATTCTGGCCCAGTTTGGGCACATTGACGTGCTGGTGAATAATGCCGCCATCAACGACATGTTTGAGAACCCGGCGCTAGCGGCCGAGCTGAGCAAATTCGAGAATTTCCCGCTAGCCACGTTTCAGCAGGTGCTGGAAGTGAACGTGACCGGCGTGTTTCTGGCAGCCCAGGTCTTCGGCACGCCGATGGCCGAGCAGGGCCACGGCTCGATTATCAACGTGGCCAGCACCTACGGCATCGTCGGGCCAGACCAGAGCATCTACCGCAACGCCCAGGGCGAGCAGACCTTTTATAAATCACCGTCTTACCCCATGACCAAGGGCGCGGTGGTGAACTTCACCCGCTACCTGGCCGCGTACTGGGGTCACTGCGGCGTGCGCGTGAACACGCTCTCGCCGGGCGGGGTGGAAAACAGTCAGGACGAGTTTTTCGTGAAGCAGTACAGCGCCAAAACCCCGCTTGGCCGCATGGCCGCGCCCACCGACTACCAGGGCGCGGTGGTCTTTCTGGCTTCGGAAGCGTCGGCCTACATGACCGGGGCCAACCTGGTGGTGGACGGCGGCTGGACGGCGATTTAGCTCGTTGCTAAGCGCGGGCGGGCGGCTTTTCGCCGCCCGCCCGCTTGGCGTTGAACGGCCCACACCCACAGTGCAGGACAAGTACATGGAACAGACTACTCAACGCCACCATTCGAGCTAAACCGGGCGGGCGTCGAAAAGCCGCCCGCCCGGCCCGGCTGCTCCCCAGTTGTAATTTTGAGGAGCTTTTCTTAAACACCACTTCATGAAACACGCCGACCTCGCCGCCAAAGCCCGCCGCATCAAGCTGGTACTCACCGACTCGGACGGGGTGCTGACGGATAATGGCGTGTACTACGGCGAGACGGGCGAGGTGCTCAAGCGCTTCAGCATCCGCGACGGTATGGGCGTGGAGCGGCTGCGGGCGGTGGGCGTGGAGGTGGGCATTGTCACGGGCGAGATGTCGCCCTCGGTGGCGCGGCGCGCGGAGAAGCTTCGCATCACGGAGCTGCATTTGGGTATCAAGGACAAAGTCGGACAGCTCCGGGAAATCCTGACCCGGCTGAATCTGAGCGCCGACCAGGTTGCGTTTATCGGCGACGACACCAACGACGTGGGCGTGCTCGGGCTGGTGGGGTTGGCCGCCTGCCCCGGCGACGCGACGAGCTTCGCCCGCGACGTGGCCGACTACCGCTGCCGGGCGCGTGGCGGGCACGGCGCGTTCCGCGAGCTGGCCGAGCTGATTATTGCCTGTCAGGCCGGCGCTGGTCCGGCCGCCAACGATGACGAACCGGCAGCGTAATTTGCGGCGCTTATTTTTACTTCAATAGTTGGACAGCCTGCGTTTTTTCACTCATTTTCATTCTTTTTCCTTATCCCGATGAGTATCGTTCAAATCAAGAAAAATCGCGCCATTGGTCCCGGCCAGCCGTGCTACATCATCGCCGAAATCGGCATCAACCACAACGGCTCGCTCGACATCGCCCGCCAGCTAATTGACGCGGCCGTGACGGCCGGGGCCGACGCGGTGAAGTTTCAGAAGCGCACCCCCGAGCTGTGCGTGCCCAAAGACCAATGGGAAAAGCAGCGCGACACCCCCTGGGGTCGCATGAGCTACATCGACTACAAGCGCAAAACCGAGTTCGGCCAAGCCGAATACACCGCCATCGACGACTACTGCAAGGCGCGGGGCATCGACTGGTTTGCCTCGTGCTGGGACGAGCCGTCGGTGGATTTCATGGAGCAGTTTCAGCCCGTGCTCTACAAAATGGCCTCCGCTTCGCTGACCGACAAGCCCTTGCTAGACCG
>JANXNW010000392.1 GCA_025353905.1 Hymenobacter sp. | reverse complement strand
TGGTGGTAGCCGTGGACCACGGCGGCGAGCGGCGGCTGGACGAGTATTCGCCCTGGCCGAACGCCGAGCTGCACAAAGGCGGCGAGGGTGGCCGGTACGCGGATTTTCTGGCCCACACGCTCAAGCCCTACGTGGACGCGCACTACCGCACCCGGCCCGACGCGGCCCACACCGGCGTGGCCGGCTCCAGCATGGGCGGGCTGATTGCGCTATATGCCGGGCTGAAATACCCCGACGTATTTGGGCGGGTGGGCGTGTTTTCGCCGGCCATCTGGTTCGCCAAAGACTCGGTGCTGAGCTACTTGCGTCGGCAGCCCGCGCCGCTGGCCAGCCGCTTTTACTTCGTAGCCGGCCCGGCCGAGAGCGAAACTATGCTGCCGCTCATGGCCGCCGCCCGCGACGGCTTGCGAGCGCGCGGCGTGCCCGCCACGCAGCTGCGCCTGCGCGCCCCGGCTGATGGCCGCCACGCCGAGTGGTTCTGGCGGCGCGAGTTTGGGGCGGCGTATCAGTGGCTGTTTCGGTAGAAGCGGGAGCAGCTGTAGGGTCGTTGCCGCTCTCGAGTGTGCCCATGGGCGAAACCGCTTGCCACGCCGCCCTGGCCCGCGCCCTGCCGCCCTGTTTTGTCAGGGCCGCACCTGAGCGAAAGCTGCTGTTTGCCGCCGACGGGCAACTATTTATTTTACGGTCGAGCGCTGCTCACTTCGGCCCAGGTGCCTGATGCCGCTTCAGCCGCCTGGGTAATGTGCCTGTAAGCTGGAGCCGCGCGGTAGCCTGGACAAATGCCAGTCGTATGTTATCAATCTGCCCCCAAAAAATGACTGATAACCGACAGCGAACAACGAACAATTCAATACCCCCAGCCCAGCCGGCGATATATGAAATGCAGCAGCCAGAGCGGGCCAATCAGCAGAAACTGCACGTCTTTGAGGAAGCTAGGCTTCTTGCCTTCCACTTGGTGGCCCCAAAACTGCCCGACCCAGGCCCCGGCGAAAATCAGCAGGCAGGTCCCCCAGAGCGGCCAGCCGCCCAGCTGCTCCAGGCCCCGCAAGCCGGCGGCCAGCGCCAGCCAGACCAGCACCATGCCCAGCGCCAGCCGGCCGCTCAGGCGCAGGTAGTAGAGCAGCGCGCCGGCCATCACCAGCGTGGCCCAGTTGAGCCAAGGACCGGCCAGCCGCGCCACGGCAGCCGGCACCGGCACGCTCCAGAGTAGGCCTAGCAAAGCAAACATTATCAGCGGGACGCACACCCAATGCACGAGCTTATTAGTCGGATTTTGGTGGCTCGCACCATATTCAGTCAGCAGGGAATTGAGCGGGGTCATGGGCAGAGAGCTAGGTGGGAGAGTGGCTAAAGTAGCCAAAAAAGCCCGCTTCGGGAGGGAAGCGGGCTTTCGGGGAAGAAGAGAACGTAGGGTGAGCTTCAGCTCGTGCCACATTCTTAGGCCTTCAATCGAGCTTTCAAGTAAGTCAGCGCTTTGGCGTGGGCATCGGCGGCCAGCTCCTGGTTGAATTTTGGGTTCGAAGGGTTAGCGAAGGCGTGGTCGGCGGGGTATTCTTTGGTCGTCACCTTCTTGCCGGCGGCGGCCATGTCCTTCTCGAACTGGGCCACGACGGCGGGCGAAATCCACTTGTCCTGGTCGGCGAACAGGCCCAGCACGTCCGAATTCAGGGTTTTGAGGCGAGCCACGTCTTTTTCGGGCATCCCGTAGTACATCACGCAACCTTTGGTTTGCTTGCCGCCGAGCAGCGCGGTTTGCAGGCTCCAGCCGCCACCGAAGCACCAGCCGACCGAGGCAAACTCGGCTTTCGGGCCGGCGTACAGCTGGGCACCTTTGATGATGGCCACGGCCCGCTCAGTCTTGACGGCCTGCATGAATTTGACGGCCTCGTCGGAGGTGCTCGCTATTTGCCCGTCGTAAAGGTCCAGGGCGATGACGTTCACGCCGGGCAGCTCCTCAGCGTACTTGGCGGCCTCTTTCTTGATGTAGTCGTTCAGGCCCCAGTATTCGTGAATCACGAACAGGTACTTTTTGCTGGGCTTGGCACTCTTGATTTCAAATCCCTTACCGGTCTGGCCGTCAGCGGTTTTGAAGGTAATCATCTCGCCCGCGCCGGCAAACACGTAGGGCAGGGGCGAGTCGTGGCTGCCCGAAAACTCATGGTCGGAGCCAAGCATGGCAAATGCCTCCGTGGCGCTGGGGCCACCTTTGGCGCTACCGGCGGGCCGGGCGCAGCAGCTGGGAGCCTGGGCCTGTGCGGTGAGGCCGGTAAGGGCCGCAGCGATAAATAACAGCAGTTTTTTCATGAAATTGTAAAGTCTGAAAGTCTGGCGTGGAAAAGCGGCCGCAAGGTAAGGGTAAGACTCAGATTCGCCCTACGTTCCCGCCGGCTCGTACACCACGCCCGCAAACAGGATGGCCCCGGTCGCGTCGTCTACGATGGCGCAAAAGAAAGGGTGGTCGGCCCGCACCGTTACTACCTGGGGTGGCGCTGAGGGGAAGCCGCCTGCCGCCATCGCGACGAGCGTTGCGGCGGCGGCTTCAGTGCCCTCCTCATCCACGGCCAGGTATGTCTTATGCAAAACGCTGTCGATAAACCCGCCATCGGCGGGCAGAAACCCCATGGGCGTAAAATCGGCACCCGCGTCGAGCGCCGGACTCAGGCCCAGCACCCGGAGCGTTGGCACCAGTTCATCGGCCCATTCCAGGCGAAAGCGCGGCATAGTCAGATTCACCTCCGGCGGAGACGACTGGTGAGCGGCAAAGGCCGCCTGCCACCGCGCCCAGCTGTCGCCCGTGAGCGCGGCCAGGAAGTCGGGCAACCCGGCCGGCTCGTCGGGCACGAAAAGCTGCATTGAGAAGCAGCGGTGCCAGCCCTCGTAGGGCAGCCGTACGGCCTGCCAGCTTGTGCCTCGTTGGTAGCCAAGCTGCGAGCTGCTTTGGTGCATGAGCGGCACCTGCCGGGGGGTGCCGTCGACCAGCGTAAAGCGGCCGGGCCGGGTGGCCTGGGGCATAAATTCCGACTTCCAACGCCCCTTGAAATAGCAGGCATTAGCCAGCACTAGCACCAGCGGCGGCGAAAGCGGCCCGTCTATGATTTCGGTTATTTTGCCCCGCGTGTGCTGGCTCACCCAGTCGTTGATGGTCAGCGCGGCGCTGGCGGCCCCGAAATCCAGGCTGGTGGCCTGCGCTTGGTAGTGCTGGCGCAGGCGCGCCACGTAGGCCGGTGCCAGCGCAAAGCCTTTGTCGGCCCAGAGGGCATTGGCCAGGGTAAAAACCGGCTCGTGTTCGGCTGTGGAAGTTGCCGTGGAAGTTAGGGCGCGCAGTTGAACCTCGGCCGCCGCTGCCAGCTCGGCGGCCGGCAGTTCGCCCAGGCCCAGGGCGTGGCTCAGGGCGGTGCGCGTGGGGCCGGCGGCTCCTTCGAGCACCAGCTCCAACGCCGTGGCCACGCTGAAGGGTGACAGCAACACGTTGGTCCGGGGAGTCTGTCCGGCCACCTGTCGCAGTAGGGCCAGGCCAAAATGGTTTTGCGCCGCCGTCAGCGCGGGGAGCACCGAGTTCGGTACGGCGGCCAGTGCTGCGGACAGCTCCGCCACGGGCGTGGCTGCCACGGGAGCCGATAAAGAGGGAAGAAATTTTCTCATCATTATGGACGGGTCAGTCGGCAGCGGTAAGCGCCCCCAATTTAACTGGGTCTGCTCGGCCAGGTTTACCCCGCCGCTCGCTCCTGCGCGGCCCCTGTTTGCACCACTGCGCCCAAATCCGTGAGCAGTGAGAAAAGCCCCACGTAAGTGCGGTTCAGGTATACGAAGTGGGCCGAGCCGCGCGGCTCGCGTTGCTGCCGCAGCTCGTCGTCTTGCAGTAAATTGTCGCCGAGCGCGTAGAGGCTTTGCAGGTAGGTTGGGTCGCCGAAGTCGAAGGTGGCTTCCCGAAACGGCCGGCCAATCAGCTCCAGCGACTGGCGCA
>JANXNW010000280.1 GCA_025353905.1 Hymenobacter sp. | reverse complement strand
TCGAGCAGCCCGTCCACGGTCACGGCCGGGTTGGCCAACAAGCGGTAAAAGCTCACCTGCGTGGCCCGGTCCGGGGCCAAGCGGCGCACCACCAGGCAGTGATGCTGCTGAATCGCGGCCCGTAAAACCGCGCTTTTTTTTCCAATCGAAGGTCGCCAAACTGTGCCATTGACCCAAAATTAATCCCGCCCTGCCACTTATGTGTACACCCTAGTCCCATCGGGGAGGGGGCCGGGGGGTGGGGTGCACCACAAGCGGCGAGCAACCCCTAACACCGCACTTCCCACAGCTCCCCCCATTTCGTCGTAAACGCCGGACTCTTCACTTCCCGCCGCATCGCCCAAGCCGCCCGAAACAAAAATTGGTTAGCCGCCGCAATGATACGGCAAGGCTAACCAATTTAGCTTTCTACGTAGCAAAAGCTTTTGCTACCCACCTGACCAACTGACTAATAAAATTGCATAAGCAACTTTTATTAAGTCCGTACACGTCCGGCTCCCTCTACTCCGCAGGATTCCGCGCATCAAGCGGCGTGGGGCTGGGGGCTGGGGCTAGGGGGCGGGGCTAGACCTCAAAATGAGGCCAGTCCTTGAAATTTACCCAGTCACCACCCCACCGCACTACTGTACTTTCTGCCTTCATCAACCTTGCAAACTGCCCTAGCAGCTCCCGCGACCATCTTACTTGCCCGTTGCTCAGCAGAAATGCCACGTCCAACGCCCGCGCCGGCACCAGGTTGTGCCGCGATTGACCACCGCGCTTGTACGTAACCACTGCCCCCGGACGGCTCCGGCCCTGCTCGTAAAGCTTGTCCTGGTCCGCCGAACTCCGATACCCCTCCGTCACTATCGGCCGACCTAACCGCATCAATTCCGGTTGCCCCAGCCATTTTAGTAACGCTCGTTCGTAAGCCGACCGCAAATCTGCCCGCACCGTTGCCAGACGGTTCGCCTGCCGTACTGCTTGCGCCTTACTCAGCTCGACCCCCATCACCCGACCCTTCCTTGGCCGACGTGGCGGCCCCCGGCTCCGGTGCCACAGCCGCAGCTGCTACGGGCTTCTGAAACGCCTTGCGCACCGTGGCCCAGATAGTTACAATAGCCACCAGCGTCTGAATAATCAGGTGCCCGTAGTTCTCAATCGTGGTCGGGTCGGGCGGGACCAGCTCACTGGTCGCCACCTGCCCCAAAACCGCCGTCACCATAATGTGGGCCAAATGACCCGTTTTCGTGCTGCTGAACATAATCCGTATCTAAAAAAGTGGAACCTGCTGCTGCCACAAAGATACTCATTAATGTCGCCTAAAGTGTTATATAATCGCCTTGTCAACCTGCTCCCATTTATTGCACTTTACAAGGTAGTATTTTTGATGTCATAATTATTTGGGCGCATCCCCCTCCGCTTCCTTCGGTCGCTCCGGGGGTCGGGCTATGCGCCACTCCGCTTCGCTGCGGCCCTACGGGCACCTCCCGTTGGTCGGTTGGCTCCTATCCCTTGTATGATTGCAGTGCCTTTCGTCGAGAGGCAGCCAGAAAAGGAAACGGAGTCACCCCCCATCCCCAAAGGCGGCGCTTCAGCGCTGACCTTGAACGCTAGAGCCTGTGCCCCGTTTCCCGTTTTTGCCTGAAGACTGAACAGTATGAAGGGAGCCCACCCGGCAGGGGTAGCGGCATCCCGCATGTCGACAAGGAGAGTTGCGGCAGAAACCGGACTGGCTGATTCTTATCCCCTTTTTTCTGTTTCCTTATGCCAACGACCTCTTCCCCGACTGCCCCGCTCAAATATGTCGTGGGCATCGACATTGCCAAAGACACGTTCGTAGCCTGCTGCGGCCGCATCGAGTTGAATCAGCAGCTGCGCTTCGGCAAAGAAGCCACCTTCGACAACACGTCGGCCGGCTTTGCGGCCCTGCTGGTCTGGACGGCCCGGCAGCAGCCGGCGGCCGCCCCCCTGTGGTTTGTGGTCGAGGCCACGGGCGTGTACTACGAAGAGCTGGCCTATTTTCTTTCCGATAAGCAGCAGACACTAAGCATTTTGTTGCCCAATAAGGTCAAGCACTTTGCCCAAAGCACGGAACAAAAGAGCAAGACTGACCAGCTCGATGCCCGCCTGCTCTGCCGCCTGGGCCTGGAACGGGCCTTGCCCACCTGGCAGCCGCCCACCCCGGCCTTGCGTACGCTGCGGGCGCTGGCCCGCGAGCGCCAAAGCCTGACGCGGCAAGGGGCCCGGCTCAAAACCCAGCGCCACGCCTACACCCACAGCTACCAGCCCGATGCCCGCACGCTGGAGCGCTTGGCGGCCCGCCAGCACTTGCTGGTGCAGCAGCTCCAGGCCGTCGACCAGGACCTGGCCGCGTTGCTCGAAGCCGAGCCCGAGCTGGCCCGCAAGCTGGCCCACCTTACCAGCGTACCGGGCATCGGCCTGACGACGGCCATTGTCGTGGTAGCCGAAACTAATGGCTTCGTGCTCATCGAGAACGAGCGGCAATTGGCCTCCTATGCGGGCCTGGATGTGGTACAGCGCCAAAGCGGGCTCTCGGCCCAGGCCACGCGCATCTCCCGCCGGGGCAACGTGCATTTGCGCCAGGCGCTCTACCTGCCGGCCATGAGCAGCCTGCGCTGCAACCCGCAGCAGATGGCCTTTTACGCCTGCCTACGTGCCCGCCAGCCTAGTGGCAAGCCGGGCGTGATTGCCGTCATGCGTAAGCTGCTGTTACTCTGCTTCTCGCTGTGGAAAAATGACCGGCCCTACGACCCGCACTACCACCCGGCGCACCTAGCCGAAAAAGAAGTAGCCCCGGCCGCGTAAACGCGCCGAGGCTACGCAGGATGGACTCCTAGGCCCTCCTTGAAGTGGCCCAAAGGTAAAAATATTTGCCCGATTACTTGCTTTTCATCACAGTATCTTGCGTAGGCTACGGCAGCCCCAGGCGCGACAAGGCCACGCAGCCCGCCCTCTGGGACGTGCAGCGCGGCCAGGTCACAGCTGCCACAAGCCCAGACGTTAGCCCGAGCAACCGCCCGCCTCCCGTTGGTCGGCAGGCTACCAAAAGCAAACGCCAACAGCAGAAACCCGGCGCGGTTGCCAATTCGCCAGGTCGCCGCCTCCCTCACGGTCGGCACCCTGGCCCCTCCCCCAAGCGAGGCCCCCGCGTTGCAGTCAGTTACTGCCGATGCAGTCCTGACGCGCCCACCTGGCCCAGTTGCAGCAGCTACAGAAGGTGCTACAGCGGCAGGGTGTGGAAATAGGCAAAAGCTTTGCTTCGCACCGCTGCGCTAAGCTTTTACACATTCCCACTCCCCCGTGCCGCAGCGCTTCGGGGGCCAGCTTTGGCTTGCGCCAGCGCCCCCTACGCTCAGCTACCAGGTTCCCACACCCACCCACCAGCCGCCAGCCCCAGCCCCAGCATTCTCCCCAGTCCGTCCCCACGTCGGCCGCCACGCGGTAGCAGTGGCCCGAGCGGCCCCACGTCGGCCCCAGCCACGGCAGCCCAGCAGCAGCCCCAGCAGCAAGCCCGGCCGACGTATAAGGTCTCCACCGCCCGAAACCAGTCTCCTTGTCGAAGTGTGCAGGGCGGCTACCATGCCCAGGCGCTGAAAAAGCGCCCGGGCATCCTAATCAAGGCCGGCTACGCCGAGTGTGTGCGGCCTACGGCGCGCACCGGGGGCCTCATGGCCAGCCCCCGAACCCCCTGGCCGAGGGCATCTAAGGTGGGGGTCCGCCCGCCCGGCCCCGCCCCGGCGCGCCCGCCTGGTGCCAGCTCAGTCCAGCGGCAGCAGCTCGCAGGGCCGCCCCAGCCGCCGCGCTGCTCGGTAGGCGCTCAACGTCCCCTTGCTTCGCCCGTCCCACACTAGCAGCACCCGCGCTGCCCGCCGCACTATTTCGGCGTTGCGCACATGGGGCGCGGCCGTGGTGCCGTGCGCCGCATAGTCCGGCCGCAGCTCCGTCAGCGGCACCCCGTTGGCCCGCGCCCAGCTCGCCGCCAGCGCGTCCACGCCCGCCGCCCCGCCGCTCACCACTTCCGCCGGCTCCAGTTCCGCCAGCCGCCGCGCCAGCGCCGCGCAGCTTTTTACGCCCCGGCTGCCGACCACGGCCACTACTTCGTTTTTGTAATTTTCCATGCTTAAAGATACGACAAAAATAGTTGCCATCAAAGCAAATTTAGACAATTTTAGTTTGTTTATGTCGCTTTTAGTTGTATCTTTGGGATGTAGTCGGGAAGGCCCCACTACTCGCCCCGCCCGGATGCATACGGTGGGGGCACCTCACGGCTAACTCTTACAGCCATGCAATCCAACCAACTTTTGCAGCTTGCCGCTGCCGCCTGGAAAGGCCCCTCCCTTTGCCCATATTCTGGCATTTGGGTATCGCAGTCCGCCGCCACTTATGACAATGGTCGCAGCACTTGGTACGTCGCTTTCAAGCTCGCCCAGCAGCCCGCCGAAGGGCAGGCCCGCCCAGACTTTATTGGCTCTCACCAATGTCCGTTTGAGGCGCTCCGCGCCGCGTTCCGCAAGTTGCGGGCCGTGGCACCTGCCTACGCTTTCGCCGCTATCCACGAGGTTCTAAAAGCCGAGGATAAGTACGTCGGCCTGCCCGCGCATGTCTAGCGCCGCTCTCGCCCAGCCAGCCGCCCCCGCCACGGGGACGGCCCAGGCCGACCACACCGCCGCCGGCCGCCGCGCCACCCTGCTGGCCACCATTGACCGCCTGGCCGCCCGGTTCCCGTCATCGGGCCGGCTCGTTCCGGCCGCCCGTGGCGAGAGCTTCCGCGACAATACGCCCGAAGAGGACGAGGCCGCCCGCGCCATCTACCGCGACACGCTAGAGCAAATGAGCAACTGGGCCATTTTCCTCTAGCCATGAGCAAGCCCCGCCGCCTGAAGGTAGCCACGCACTACCGCAGCCTACAGAGACCCCTCTGGGGCAGCCTGAGCACCACCGCCAAGCTCACTCTGGCCGGTGATTGGCTCGCCGCCGCCGGCTTTGCGCCCGGTGCCGTCGCCCTGGTCGAAGTGCAGTACGGCCGCCTGGTCATCACTCCCACCACCCGCTAACCCACCCGGCCCGCGCCACCATCGGCGCGGGCCACTCAGCCCCCTCACCATGTCCAAAACCACCACCTACCAGCCGCACCTGCTCGACCCGCACCACGCCGAGCCGCAGCCCATTCAACCACGCAACGGCCGCAGCTTCAAGCTGCCCGAACTCTACGAGCTGCTGGCCTGCCAGCGCGTCGAAGTCGTCTGGCTCACGCCTGAGCTGATTCTCATAACCGACGAGGAAGGCAAGTTCCGACACCCGGCTTACCTCAATCTGGTGGCTACCTACCTCTGGTACCAGCATGTGCCCGAAGCCCGCGGCGTGGATTCCATCGTCGGCCGCGCTATCCTCTGCCACGACCAACAATTCCGCTAACCCCCCAAACGGCGACGGGGCCGGCCGCCGACAGGCCCCACTTTTTTCATTCCCCATTTTTTACCACTATGTCCACCAAAGTAAAAGCCCTACCGGGTACGACCCAACGCAGCGCCACCACCGAAGCCGCCGCGTCCATCACCGCCGCCACCCCGGCCGCGCCTATGTTCACGCTCAGCGGCCCGGTTACGGCCGTGCCCGCCTACCTCACCGAGCGCCTCGATGAGGCCACCGGCGAGCTGGTCCAAGTGCCCCGTTTCCGCTACCTGCCCGGCCACCCCCGCCAGGTGCGCTTCGATGCCAAAGCCGGCCAGTTTAACCTAGGCGGCCTCACCCCCCTCGGCGCGGCCCTGTCCTTTATCCCCTTAGAAGCTGTTTAAGTTAATTTTGCTGGGAAATCAATTCTAAAACGTTAGTATGCGAACGAAGCGATATACCTCCGACATGGCCCCAGGGGTTTGGCCCCGCATCGTGGGCTTGATTCCGGTCAAGCGGCGCAGTAAAT
>JANXNW010000371.1 GCA_025353905.1 Hymenobacter sp. | reverse complement strand
CGGTTACTGCGCCAGGCCCGCGGCTATTCCCAGCAGAAACTCGCGGACATCGCCAACGTGGAACAGTCCACCATCAAGCGCATTGAGCTGCGCCAGCTGGCCCCGACCCTGGATTTGCTTATTTCGTTGAGCCGCGCCCTGGCCCTCGAAGTGCGGGACCTGGTCGACGACCCGACTATTACCCATTCCGACCCCGAGGTGTCACCTGCCGTTGCAAGCAGCCCCCGGCACCCCTCAATCGGTCAAGCAGGTGGTAAAATGCCCCGGCACCCGGAACCAAGCGACGATGCTGCCTCAATAGGGTAGTTCAGCATAGCTGCGCACCGCCAGCTTGCGGGGGTATTTCCACGAAATGGTCCATTTTTGGCTGGCAGAGGACTAGCGTCGTCCTACCGAGCAGCAGAAGCCATTGTCTGGGTTATTTGCAACCCATTTTTACTGGGTTAATCACAAGACCGTTCATCCACGAGGCCATTACCTTATGCCATAAAACCGGAATTATTGACTGCTATTTGCAACCTCATCACCCAGACGCGCGAACGGGCGGTGAGCGCCGACGATGCCGAACGGGTACTCCTGTACTGACACATTGGGCAGGTCATTCTGGAAGAAGGGCAGCACGGGGCCGACCGGGCCGCTTACGGCAGCAGCCTAATCAAGAGCTTGGCAGTGGAACTACAGCCGCAATTTGGCAGCGCGTTTTCGGGGCGGCAACCGGAACGCTACCGCCAGTTTTACTGCGCCCTCTCCATTGCGTCCGCACTGCGGACGCAATGGAGCTAGACACAAGACTTGTTCCCAAATAGTATTTTTGAGAATGCTTGACGTAAATACGATAACGGATGACCGCCAAATGCGGGCCTTGACGGGGCTGGACCTGGCGGCGTTTTGTGACTTGGCCGCGCCGTTTTCGGTCGGCTGCCAACAAGAAGCGGATGCCCGCTTTACCGACCAGCGCCCCCGCAAACGCAGGGCCGGTGGCGGACGTAAAGGCGTGCTGGTCAGTCCGCAGCAGAAGTTACTATTCATTCTCTACTACCTCAAAACGTACCCGACCTTTGACGTGCTGGCCGCCACGTTTGGCTTGCCCCGCTCCAAAGCCTGCGAACACGCCCATCGCCTGGCCAAGGCCCTGGAACGCACCCTGCGGGCGCAAGGGGTGCTGCCCGCCCGCGCCATCGACTCGCTGGCCCAGATGCAGCAGGTCTTCGCCGGGGTACCCGTGCTGCTGCTCGATGCCACCGAGCGCCCGCAGCATCGGCCAAGGGCCGTCGTGGACCGGGCGGCCGACTACTCGGGCAAAAAAAAGGCTGACGCGTAAAAACACGCTTATCGCCGACCCTGGTCGCTACGTCCATTACCTGGGACCCACGCGCTGCGGGTCCACGCATGACTACCAACTGCTTAAAAACGAATTCGATACCAATCTGGGCTTGCTGGACCTGTTCGGGTTGCTGGCCGATTTGGGCTACCTGGGCCTGGTCACTGACTACGACCTGCCGCCGCAAAGCCTGCCCCACCGCAAGCCGCGCCGCAGTAAAAAGCGTCCCGACGCGGCCCTGAGCGAGGCGCAGCGGGCCGAAAATGCGGCCCACGCCCGCCGCCGCGTCACGGTCGAACACGCCATCAGCGGGGCCAAACGCTTGGGCTGCGTGGCCCAAACCTGCCGAAACAAGTCCAATGCCTTCAATGACCGGCTCTTGGCCCTGGCATGTGGTATCTGGAATTGGCATCTCAAAAAACGAAAAGAATCTATTTAGGAACAAGTCTACACTATAAAACGCTCATTATCCTCGATAACAACGATACGCACGAGTTTTATCTGGCCGAAACGACCAAAATCAACTGGTCGGCCCGGCAGTTGGAGCGACAAGTCATCAGCCAGCTCTTCGAACGTCTGCTGTTGAGCAATGACGTGGCGGTCGTGCTGGCCGTGTGGCCCGCCAGGAGAAGCCGCCCTTATAACGCACCTGCAGGAGTTTCCGCTGGAGCTGGGCAATGGCTTTTCGTTCGTGGCCCGACAGCAGCGCCTGCACGGCCACGATTTCTTCGTGGACCTAGTGTTTTACAACCAGCTGCTGCAATGCTTCGTGCTAGGGCGTGTGGACAATCAGCGCAACCAATCGATGGCGGCAAGCAGGTGCGCTACGGCTAGAAAAGAAGTAGCGGTTTTTTCGTAGCGCGTCGCAAAACCGCGGGCTTCCTTGAGCCGGCCGAAGAAGCGTTCCACTTTGTTGCGGTCGGCGTACAGGTTCTCGTCGTAGGCCCATTGGTCGAGGCGGTTTTTCTTGGGTGAAATCACGGGCGCGGCGTTCCGGTTGGCAATGGCTTCCAACACGTTGTTGGTGTCATAGGCCGCCTTGTCCGCGACGACGGCCCCCGGGGCCTGGGGCAGGGCCCGCAGCAAGCCCGGCAGCTGCG
>JANXNW010000322.1 GCA_025353905.1 Hymenobacter sp. | reverse complement strand
CTCAAACAGGCCCGCGCTGAGCGCGGCCACGTCGGCGGCCACGAAGGGCCGGGCGGCGCGGCGCGACTGCTCGTGCAGGGATTTGGCCGCCAGCTCCTTGCCCGTGCCGTTCTCACCGAGCAGCAGCACGTTGGCCTCGGTGGGGGCAACTTTTTCGATGATGGCCCGCACTTCCTGCATGGCGGCCGACTCGCCCAGCAGGGCGGTAGCGGTGGCTGGCCTGGCTGGTTGTTTCGGGCTGCCCCCGCTTTTGCTGCCGGGTTTGGGTTGGAGGGCGGCGGCCAGCGTTTGCAGCAACTGGTCGTTGTGCCAGGGCTTGAGCAGGAAATCCGTGTCGCCGGTGTGGAAGGGCTTTAGCCTGAACGCGCGCTTCAGCGGCCTGAGCGGCACCCGCTATTCGCTGGTGGTGAACGCCGACATCAACGGCGACTTTGTGGGCCAGACCGGCGTTCGCAACGATTTGGCCTTCGTTTTCGACCCCAACAACCCGAGTACGCCCGACATCGTGCGCACCGAAATGAACCGGATTCTGAACCAGTCGGACAACCGTGCCAAGGACTACATCCGCGAGAGCCTGGGCCGCATCGCCGAGCGCAACGGCGGCGAAAACAAGGCCCTGGTGGGCGTGGTGGACGTGCGCCTGCTCAAGTCCATCAAGACCTTCGGCAAGCAGTCGCTGGACGTGTCGGTGGACGTGTTCAACTTCGCCAACCTGCTCAACAAAAACTGGGGCGGCAACTTCAACCTCGGCAACCAGAGCCTGCTCAACGTGACGGGCTTCAACCAGCAGACCCAGCAGTACGTGTACAGCGTCAATTCCAACGTGGGCGTTACTCAGAAGCTCGGCACGCCCTACCAGATTCAGCTCGGTACGCGCTACGCTTTTTAGCGGGGCGGCCATTACAGCAAATTCCAATTATGGGTACGTGCTCGCCGCCCGTAAACCTCACCCCCTAGCCCCCTCTCTAAAAGAGAGGGGGACTAGTTCTAGAATCTAACTTGCTAGTTTATAGTTTTCTAGAACTAGAAACTAGTCCCCCTCTCTTTTGGAGAGGGGGCTAGGGGGTGAGGTGTCGTTGAGCGGCGAGCACATACATGGAACAAGAAACCGTTTTAGGAGACAATGAACCAGGTAACCAGCTCGAAATTGTCGGGTTGAAACTTCTCTTCCAGCTTCAGGTCGGTGCGGCTCCGGGCGGTGGCGGTCGGCGGCCCCATTGACTGGAACAGGTCGAGCACGGCTTCAACGTGGGTGCGGCCGGCTTTGTGGTCGAGCCAGGCGCGCACCTGGGCGCCCAGGGCGGCGATGGCTGCGGGGTCGCTGGTTTCGAGGGCGGCGGGCACGAGGCGGGCCTGGCTTTTGTGGCGGCGCAGGATGGCCAGGATGTCGGCGTTGGACTGCCACTCGCTCACACCGTCGGGGGTGGTGTAGAGCAGGTAGAGGCCGGATTCTTTGCTGCTCGCCGGCAGGGGTGTGGTGTCGGGCGGCCCCACGTAGCGCAGCAGGGCGATGAGGCCGGCGGGTACCTGATGGTTGAATAAATCGGGCTGGGCCTGAAAGCCGGTGAAAACCCCGTTGGGAATAGCTTCCAACTCCTGGCGCTTGCTGTTGAGGAAGTCGAGCAGCTCCTGGCGGTAGTCTTCGAGGGTGAGCTTGTCGAAGCTGAGCTGGCCAGCCCCGTCTTCGAGGTCGTCCCACGTTTCTTGCAGCTGCTCGAGCATCTTGCGCTCCTGCTCGGTGAGCAAGGGGTTGCTGGCCAGGCGCGCGCTCATGGCCTCATCGAAGGGCACGTCCAGCTCGATGCCGAGCAGCGCCATCTGGGCCATGCGCCACTCCACGCGGCTTTTGAGGCGCAGGTAGTCGGCGTAGTTTTCGCCGGGCCAGAAATTAACGCCGGCGATGGTGGCGTTGGGCGAGCCGAGGCGGTCGATGCGGCCGAAGCGCTGCACGAGTCGCACCGGATTCCAGTGGATGTCGTAGTTGATGACCAGGTCGCAGTCTTGCAGATTTTGGCCCTCAGATAAGCAATCGGTGGCGATGAGAATGTCAATCGGATGGGCCAGCTTGTCAGCCACGCGGGTTTCGTGCTGCCGCATCAGCCCCTGCCATTCCTCATAAGTCGGGGTGCCAAGCAGGTTGAGTCGGGCGTAGAGCTTGGCCCAGTTGCGCTCGCGGTAGAGCTTGGTGTAGGGCGCGAAGCGCTCCAGAATCGGCTCGAAGTCGGTGTGGCTCACGTAGCCGTCCTGGGTACGGCTCAAGTCGCCGGCCACGAAGGCCACCCGCGCGAAGCCCCGCCCGATGAGCTGCTGGTATAGGTACTCGGCGGTGTCTTTGAATACGGTAAAGACCAGCACCTTTTGGTTGGGGTTGGTGGCCTGCTTGTCGCGGATAATATCGAGCAGGCGCTGGAGCTTGGGGTCGTGGCTGGGTGGGGTGCTGGGGTGCAGGTCGGGTTGGTTTTCCTCGGCCTCCATCTGTTGGCTGAAGTGGTGCAGGTGGCCGAGCAGCACGTCCAGCTTGGCAATGTCGGCTTCGAGGTCGCGCTGAAAACCGTCGAGGTCGGTGATGTCGGCCAGGCGAATGGGGTGGCGCTTGCCGATGCTCAGGTCGGGGGCCGCGCTGCCGGGGTGGGCCTCGCCAGGCAGGTCGGTTTCGTCGAGCATGGTGGCCAGCTCCGCGTCCGGCTCGGCGGCCAGCGCCGCCGCCGGGCCTTTCGCCGACCTTTTCGCCGGGGTGTCCGCTGGTCCGTTAGTCGGGCTGACCGCCTGCCGAAAAGCCAGCACTTTAGCCAGCGCCTCGGTGTGTTGGGCCTGTACGCGCCGCACGGTGCCGTGGAAGGAAAACCAAGACGATTCGAGGCGCTTGATGAGCAACATGTACATCATGTTGACGAGGTAGCCTTGGCGGGCGGCTTCGTCTTCGAGCAGGGCCACTTTGCTCTGCTGGCGGATGTACTGGGCGGGTTTGTAAGCGGTGAGGTTCACCTCGATAGCGCCGAGGATGTCGGCGAAGCTGGCCAGTTGGCCGATATTAACCAAGCCGATGTACTCATTGAGGGGCTTGTCTTTTTTGGGGAAATGCAGGTTGCCGCCGAGCTGCCGGGCAATCATGCCACGGGTGCGGGCCACGATGGTGGCATCGGTCAGCTCGAAGAAGCGGCGCGGAATGGCCTGCACCAGCTGGGTCATATCGCCCATCTGCTCGTCGGAGAGCTTATTGAGGGCGGCCTGCACGTCGGAGAAAGCCGCGTGGAGGCTATTTACCTGCACCGGCGTATCGGCAAAGCCCCCGTCCTCGCCCTTCACCATGAGCTTGTACTGGTTGCGCAGGTCCGTGATTTTGGTGTTAATGGGCGTGGCTGAGAGCATGAGTACCTTCACCTCGTCGTTTTTTTTCAGCAGCTCCTGCACCAGAAACTGGTAGCGGTTGGATTTATCGTTGCGCAGGTTGTGGCTCTCGTCGATGACGAGCAGCAATTTGGGGTTGCCCTGAAAATACTCTTCCAGCGCGAAGCCGTCTTTACTCAGGCGCTCGTCCTGCAAGTCCGTGTGGTAGCGCACGGTAAAGTCGAAGCGGTCGGCCTTGAAGAGCGAGTTGTACTTGCGGGTGTAGCGCAGCCAGTTGTAGCTGAGCTTTTTAGGGCACAGAACCACTACCTCATAGCCCCGCATCTCAAAGTATTTGATAACGGCCAGCGCCGACCAGGTTTTGCCGAGGCCCACGGCATCGGCCAGGATGGCTCCGTTGTAAGTGCGTAGTTTCTTGAGCAGGCTGATGACCCCCTTTTGCTGGAACGGGAACAGGCTGCCGTAGATGACGGTATGTTCGAGGCGCTTGATTTCGCGCTGCAACTCTTCGTCGCTTTCGGCTCCGAGCAGGTCATCTTTGAAAAACTCGAACAGCACTTTGTAATAAAGCTGGGCCGGTGAGTAGTCGCGGTAGAGCTTGCTGATTTCGTCGATGAGAGACTGCTTGAAGCTGACACCACCGATTTCGGCGCGGGCCTCCCGATTTTTCCAGAGCGCGTCGAACCAAGTGCGTAAGTCGGGATACTCGTTGTCGGTGCCGGTTTTGGCGATGTTGAGTTCGACGTTGGAGGTTGGGCGCAGCCCGAGGCCAGCTTCAGTCAGATTAGAGCTGCCCGACACGAAAAAATTGTGGTGGTCCTGCCCGTTTGGGGCTTCGTAGAGGTAGGCTTTGGCGTGGCAGAAGTTGGGCTTGACCGTTTTGACTTCCACTTTATCCTGGCTCAGAAACCGAACGGCATCGCGCGACACCTGCCGCTTCCAGAAATCCCCCTCTATGCCCCGTCGTTCGGTGAGCAGGTCGATGGTCAGGTCGAGCTGCGCGTTGTGCTTGATGAGTTCGCCCAAGATGAGGCGGAACCGGACGGGGTCGTTCAGCTCGTGCTGGAGTCGGGCCAGTATTTGAATGGAGAAGAACCCGCTAACCACGTCTAACTGTCCGTCTCCGGTGTACTTGCGCAGGTAGTTGAAGACGGAAGCGGGCTTGCCGGGGACGGCGGTTTTGTTGTCGAGCAGCATAGCAGGCTGAGGGAAGCCGACCGCTGTAAATCGGCAGCAACTAACAGATACCTCCAAAGGTGGGGTAAATATTGCTTCGCCGCAACTGAGCCGCCTACAAAATGGAAATTTCATCCCCGCACTAGCCTTCAGCTTCTGCGGGAGGACACGTTGAGGCCTGGAGAAATCACTCACTGGAACGCCGTTGGCTAATGGCGTTCAAAATAAGCGCGTCCCCGGAGCTGTGGTAGCAACGCTGTCGGTAGCATCGTTGCGATGCCTGGCCAAGTTGAAGCGCACAGGTTGGCGCAAGGTGAGCGGCTCATCATGTGCTCTCCTGGCGTGGAAAAACCATTTTGCGGCTGAGATGCTGGCGATGCTCGAACGACTGCTAGAACTCGGTGAAGCTGTGAGTGACGAAGGCCAGACCGCCAGCGGCTTTCAACTCATCGGGGAACTGTTTCTGCTCGGAGCGTAGGCGGTCAGAGCCAGCTTTAATCTTGCGTCCCTTCAACACCAATAAATACCGAGTCACGCTTGCAGAAACCGATGATGTCGGGGACCCCTCGCCTACCTTGGGGGCTGGCTCCGCCCCCTTCGGGTGAAGCGGTAGCGGCTGGTTTTTGCCCCAAAGGGGTCTCTTGAAGATGCCGCTGTTGTTTTGGCGCCAGACGGCAAAGCCCTGCAAGGTGAGGTAGACCAAGATGGCGGCAGTGTGCGCGGCCGGAGATAGCCGTGTTGGTGCAGGGCGGGCAGAAGGCGGCGAAGGCCACGGGGGCGTAGGGGGGCAGCCACTCGCGCACGTCGGCCCCGACGCGGATGATGTTGCCGTCGCGGGTTTCGCCGGGCGGGTGTTGCAAGTCCACGCAGTAGCAGCGGTAGCCGGCCTCGGCCCACGGCTGGATGAGGGTGGTGGTGAGGTCGAAGCAGCTCAGGACGACGGGAGCGGCGGCGACCGCGCGGGCGGGGCTGGGTGGGGGCGACACGGGTTAGAAAGGGGGCTGGTCGAAAGTTGAGGCAGGTAAGGCGCGGGCGGGGGTGGCGCGGGCGGCCAGGTCGTGGAAGAGGCCGCGGCGCAGGTGGCAGGCGGCGATGACTTCGTCGGTGGCCCCGTTGCGGTGCTTGGCCAGGTCGAAGAGCACGGTGTCGTGGGTGAGGGTACCGTCGGCGTACTCGCCGATGTCGTAGTAGTCGCCGCGCCACATGAAGACGATGCAGTCGGCATCCTGCTCCAGGCTGCCCGACTCGCGCAGGTCGCTCAGCAGCGGGCGCTTGTCGCCTCCCCTTTTCTCCACGTCGCGGCTCAGCTGGCTGAGGGCGACGACGGGGGCGTTCAGCTCCTTGGCCAGCTCTTTGAGGCCGCGGCTGATGCTGCTGATTTCCTGCTCACGGTTGCCCTTGGTGTCGCCGCGCATGAGCTGCACGTAGTCCACGAACACGATGCGCAGCGGGTGCTGGGCGTGGAGGCGGGCGCACTTGGCACGCAGCTGCTGGATGCTCAGGCCGGGCGTGTCGTCGAGGTGCAGGCGGTGGCCGTGGGTGGAGAGGCGCTGGGCCTGGGCCTGGATGTGGGCCACTTGCTCGGCCCCACCGGGCAGGTTGCCGTGGCTCAGGTCGGCGTTGGAGTAGCCGGGGACCTCGCTGGCAATCAAGCGCTGCATAAGTTGCAGGGTAGGCATTTCGAGCGAAAACACGGCCGTGTGGTGGCCGTGGTCGAGGGCGGCGGTGCGGGCGAAGTGGAGCAGGGCGGCGGTTTTGCCCATTGAGGGGCGGGCGGCGAGCAGGATGAGGTCGCCGGGCTGCCAGCCGCCGGTTAGGCCGTCGAGCTGGGTGAGGCCGGTGGGAACGCCGGTGAGGCCCCCCGGCAGGGCGGCGGCGCGGGTCAGGTGGGCAAAAGTGGGGTCGAAGGCGGCGGCGGCGGTTTGGCCGGGGCGGGTTTCGAGGGTGCGATGCAGGCTAGTGAGCTGGGTTTGAGCCTCGGCAAGCAGGGTGAGCGGGTCGCGGGAGTTGTCGTAGGCGTAAGCGGCCAGCTCGGTGCCGGCGCGGATGACGACGCGGCGGGCGTGGTACTCCTGGAGCACCCGGCAGTGGGTTTCGAGGTGAGCGGCCGAGTTGATTTTCATCGTCAGGCCGGCCACGAAGCCGGGGCCGCCGACGCGCTGCAAGGTGCCGCGCTTCTGGAGCTGCTGCACGACGGTGAGCTGGTCGGCGTGGTGGCCCTCGGCTACCAAGTCGCGGATGGCCAGGTACACGAGCTGGTGGCGGCGGTCGTAGAACACCTGCTCGTCGGGCAGGGTGGCGAGCAGGCGGCGCTGGGCATCGGCTTCGAGCATCGCGGCCCCGAGCACGGCGGTTTCGAGGTCGAGGGCCTGCGGGGGCCGATGGCCCACGGCGGGGGCGCTGGCAGCGCGACGAGCGGCATCGGTGAGGGCCTGGGCAGATGACATACTGGGTTAGCTGTAGCGGGTGGGGTCGTGGGGTTTGGGGGCGGTGCGGGCGCGGGCGGGCGGGGTGGCGGGGGCGCTGCCGGGGGGCTGGAACTGGGAGCGGCGGCGGAGCCAGTTGCGGAAGGCGGCGGGCCAGTCGGTCATCGGGTTTTTGCCGACGCGCCAGCCGTTGCTCTGGTAGTGGTCGTGGAAGGCGGCGGCCTCGGCGGCGGCTTCGGGGGTGGCGGGGTGCGCGGTGGCGGCGTGAGCCTGGACCTCGGCGAGCGTGGGCGGCAGCCCCACCCCCCGACCCCCTCCCCTGCGGGGGGAGGGGGAGCCAGACGACTTTTCAACTTTCCTTCCGAGCTGGGGGGCGGGCTGGGCGGCGGCAGCCGCCTCTCGCTCTGAACGTAGTGAAGAGCTTCTTGAAATAGACAATGAAAGGTTGCCCTCCTGTTGGCCGTTTTGGCAACGGGTGTTGGGCGGCGGGGCAACGGGTGTTGGCCGAATTTCAACAGCTGTTGAAAGGGACTCAGCGGCGGGCGGGGCGGGGCGGTTTTCGGCCAACAGGTGTTGAACACCCGTTGAATTTTGGGCAACACCTGTTGCCTGGGTGGCCCGTTTGGCGGCCGATGCCTTGCCGGCGAGGGCCTTTAGCTCGCGGTGCTGCTGCTGCTTGATGGCCTCGGCGGTGAGGCGCGGGTTGTGGCGGCGGGTGGGGTCGTCGGGGGCAGTCGGGAACTTGCCGAGCAGCAGCTGGCGGCTCTCGGCCCACTGCGTGGGCGAGAGGCGCGCGACGCGGCGCAGGCGGTCCTCGTCGTCGGGCAGGTAGCCGGGGCGGTCGGACTGCCAGGAATTGAACAGCAGTAAGCAATAGGCCCCCACCTCGTGGGCCTGCATCAGCTGCACGTCGGGCGAGCTGAGAAAGTCGCCCGTGTAGAGGAGAAAGGCGGGGGACTTCATGAGTGGGCAACCAGCGGCAGCAGCGGCATATCGGCCGTGGTCGGGAGCGGCCCGTCGAAGAGGTCGAGCTGGCGGTAGTCGGTGCATTTGCCGCGCAGGGCGGCTTCCACCTCGGCCAGGGCTTTGGACAGCTCGGCTTCCAGCAGCGGCGCGTAAGGGTAGGCCGCTTCGCTGTCGTCATCGAAGCTGACGTAGGGGCCGGTCAGGTGGAGCACCTTGCCGCCGGTCAGGGTGCGCTGGCCGATGAGCGTAACACCGGACTCATTTTTGCCGAGGGAGAAGCCGGTAACGGTGAACGACTGAAAGCGGGCGGGTTGCTCCTGGGCTTCATCGGGCCAGTAATCGGGTGTCTCGGTCAGCTGCTCGGCAAGCAGGCAGAGGTGGGGCACGAGGCGGCTGAGGCGGTGGCTGAGGTCGGGGTGGGCCTGCTCGTGGCAGGTGAGGGCGAAGGCGCGGGCGGGCGCTTGCTGGGTGCGCTGCTCGGTGAACTCGCAACTCAGGTGGCCGTCTTTGAGCCGGGCCTTCTGAATGGTAATGATAGATGGGTCGGCTTCCGGGTGCGACCCGGTGGGGTGCGACTCGGTAGGGCCGACGACGGGCAGGTGCTGGGACATGATTAAAGGAAGTTAGGCAGCCAGGGAATGAGAGGGGCGGGCAACGGCAGGGGGCGGTTGGTCGAGCGGGCGGCGATTGTAGCGCGACAGGTAGCGGTCAAGCTCGGACTGGCGGAAACCCCACTCTTTTTCGTTGAGGCGCAAGCCGTTGAGCCGGCCGGCCCGGCGGGCGTTGCGGACCCCTTCGGGCTTGAGGCGCATGTAGTGGGCCGCTTCGCGCACGGTGAGGATGCGGTCGGGCGGGACGGCGGGCGCGGCTGGTTGGGGGGGCGCGACTTCCAGGATTTTGAGGCGCTGCACGTCGGCCAGCAGTTGCCGCCATTCCTGTTCGGGAATCAGCAGAGCGACTTGCATGGGGTCAGGCGGGGATTAGGGAGTTGGCCGGTTCGCCGACTTGCCGGTTGGCCAGGGCTTCGAGGTCGCCGCGGCGCTTCTTTTCCACTTCCAGCTCCTCGAAGAAGGCCAGAGCCACGTCCCTGTTGAAACAGCGGCCGGAAACGACGTTGTACACATGTTGGCGCGTAAGTGCCTTACCCTTAGCGGCTAGATTAGCCACGATGCGGGCGGTATAGTCGCTGCGCTTACCAAAAAGGTGGCGCTGCTCTAAAATTTTCTTTGCAATGTGTTCCATTTTGTTTGCTTGTTGTTTAACTTTGTCTCGGCTGAGAGGCAAGTTTACGACAACAAGTTTGAATTGCCAAATAAGTTTTAACAGGCTTGTTAAACAAAATGGAACATAAAACACAAGTAGGCGACCGTTTAGCGGCTATTATTGAGCACTATGGAGACTCAGTTTACGGGGCTGCAAAGAAACTTGGACACGACCGGCCGACTAAGCTGTACAATTTCATCGGCCACAAATTCAAGCCGGGCTTTGACACGCTGGTGGAAGTGATGCAGACGTACCCGGAAGTGAATCCGAGTTGGCTGCTCATGGGCAAGGGGGAGATGTTGGCGAGCGCGAAAGCCACCGAGTCGCCCAAAGGCCCGAAGAAGCCGGAGCCGGAGCGGACGCATGTGTACTACGGGGGGCTGAACTCGCCAGCAGTTATTACGCTGAACCTGGCGGGCGACGAGGGCATCATGCTGGTGCCGACCCCGGCGCAGGCGGGCTATCAGCTCTCGCGGGAGAAGCCGCAGCTGCTGGAAACGATGGAGCTGGAGATGCTGGCCCTGCCGCAGTTTTCGGGCAAGTCGCACCGGGCGTTTGAGGTGGAAGGCTCCAGCATGGAGCCGACGCTGTGGACGAGCGACGTGGTAATTGCGCGGTGCGTGGACAATTGGCGGCTGGTGAAGCCCCGCCATGTGTACGTGGTGGTGACGGAGGACTCGTTGATGGTGAAGCGCATTCCGCGGCCCATCCTGGACCAGGACGACGAAGTGGAGCTGTTGTCGGATAATTCGTACTTCTCGCCCTACACGGTGCCGCGCAGCAGCATCTGGGAAATCTGGGAAGTGCGGGGAATTCTGACGACGCGGGTGCCGGCTAATCGGGAAGAAGCATTCGACCGGGTGACGGGCCTGCTGGAACTGATGGCGCGGGACTCGAGCGACGTGAAGGGGCGCTTGCGGGAGATGATGGACCGGATAATGACCCAAACGGATGAGCAGCTGCGGCTGCCGTAGCGTACAGTAGCGGAGCAATATGGGGGGCTGGTGCGCACTGGTAGTCAGGTTAGGCCGTCCGGGCGCACGACCGGCCAATCCAGGCGGCGCACCTGGGCTACTTTGCATACCGTGCCGGGTCTTCGACCAGCGATAGGTTAGCCACGGCCTATCCCCTTTTGCTTGCGCGTGGGGGTGACTGCGCCCTTGCCGGGCTTGTGAGTGCGTTGCTGAGGCTCCAAAGCGGCCAGCAACTCGGCCCGCTTCAGGTACGAGCGGCTGCCCAGCTTGTGAAAGCCCAGCCGGCCGGTGCGCTTCCATTCGTGGATGGTCTGGACGGTTACCCCCAGCAGCTCGGCCGCCTCGCGGATGCTGAGCAGCTCGTCGGGGGCCGGGCTGGTTGGGGCCGGCACGGCTAGGGCGTGGTGGTGCAGCTCATGGCGCACCAGGGCACGCATATCCTCTAGTAGACGGGCGTAGTCGGCGACGACAATCCCAGGGCTTACGGCCAGCATCCTGCGGCGAAGCAGCGGGGAAAGTGTGGCCGGCCGGCTTCGACACAAAGGGACTAGCCGGGCTGACTCAAAACGCCTTACAAGGCGCTTACTAAGGCACGATTTTAGGGCCGGTGCCGCCGGTCGCGGCGGTGGTCGTTGTCAGCCAGGCCGGCCAGGTAAGTGGTGAACTCTTCCCGCAGCCGGTCGAGGAAGGGCGTGGCCGACGCTTCCCCCTTGCGCTTTTGGATGGTTTGCAAGTGCGTGGCCGGGTTCTCGCCCAGGCTCACGCCCAGCAGCTCGCCCAGCTTTTTGAGGGTGGCCGCCCGGTTGCCCCCTTCGAGTTTGCCACTTTGGAGCAGTGCGTACCCCAGCTCAGCCAGCTCGACCTTACCGCCCAGCCAGGTTAAGGGCGCGGCGGCGGTGGCCTTTCGAGTCTTCGCGTCGGTTTCGGCCAGGTGCTGCTCCCACCCTTTGAGCCAGGCGATGGCCGCTTGCAGACGGGGTAGCTTGATGTGCTGATTCTCGGCATTATCAAGAGAAATAGCCAGCTCATTTACCCGTTCCTGCAAGATTTGCCAGTGATACCGGGCGTAGTGCGCGTCTGGCGCTTGCCAATAGGAAAACGACGGGTGCGTACAGCCGACTACGAGTTTCAGCCAGGTTTCCAGCTCGTAAAGAGGCTTGTTTTCAACGTCTTCCCAAAAACGCTGCGGGTATTTGTGGGTGTAAGGAAAAACAGGAAGATGCTCACCCTGAATCTTCTCCAATAGGCTGCTGGCCTCCTCGTTGGTTAAGTTGATGTTTTCGACGTGCTTCCACCAGGCATTGGTGATGTGCTCGCCCCTACTGGCTTGCGGTATGCCCTGCAAGTCGAGCTTCAAGAATGCTGTCAGCGCATAGTCGCTTGCCCGGCTGAATCCTTCGTCTTCGCGGCTCTCGTCGGGTAGCTCGTACAAGTAATTCATCGGTGTCAGCTGTATGGATGTCGGACAACTCAGGTTTTATCAGGTTCTGCGCCGGCTCTCAGTCGGGCATTTCGTGGAACTTGGCGAATTCCTCGGCCACTCGCTGGGGCGTGAGATTCACGTACCGCTGAAAGGATTTATAGGACGTGTGCCCGGTGAGCTTCATCACAAACTCGGCACTCATGCCCTTGCCTAAATTCAGGGTTACGAACGTGCGGCGGGCCGTGTGAACGGTCAGCTTATCGTGCTTCGGGCAGGTCATCACGTCGGCTACGCCGCCCCGGTAGCGGATAACTTCAATGGGGCTATCTATCCCGGCCAGCTGGCCCAACTCTTTGAGAAAGCGGTTCAGCACAGGGTTGGTAATGGGTTGGCTTTTCACGCTGGCCAGCTCACCGGCCAGCAGACGGCTTACAATGCCCAGGGCGGGGGCGCTCAGGGGCACGTTCACCACGGCGCGAGTTTTCTTGGCAGTCAGGCGTAGGTGGGCGGGCAGCTTGTCAGTAGCGGGCCGAACGTGCTGAGGGCGGATGCTCACCAGGTCGGAATACCGTAACCCCGTGTAGCAGGCCAGCAGAAACCAGGCGCGGGCCTTGTCGAGCCGCGAGCCGGGAGCCAGCGGCAGGGTTTCAAGGGCACGCAGCTCGGCAACGCTCAGGGCTATCACGTCCGGCTCCCGCCGCGCCCAGCTCACCCGGTCGAGAGCCGTGCTTTCGGTGTAGCCCCGTTTGCTGGCCCACTTCATAAACGCTTTGAGCCGCCCCAGGTGCTTGTTGATGGTGTTGTCGGTTAGGCCGGCCACGTTCAGCAAATAGGCCGCCCAGCGGTCGCCCACGGTAGGCGTTAGGGTGTCGAAGTCCACGGCGTACCCGTTGGCCTCGGCAAACTCCCGCAAGTGCCGGCCGGCGGTGGCGTGGGCTTGCGCCGTGCGGGTGGTGCCGGCGGCACGGGTGTAGCTTACCCATTCCTCATAGCGTTGCCAGAATAGGCCACCAGTTACTGCTGGGGCTTCGGGTTCCGGTTCGGGTTGCTCCGATTCGGCCAGCGCCCTTAGCTCGGCCGCCGTGGGGGTGGTGCCGGCGGCGGCGTGGGCATCGCAGCAGGCGGCCAGGCGCTCGCCCAGCAGGTCGAGCCAGTCGTTCAGCGCCCCGTTGCGGGGATACCCCCGCGTGAGGGCGCGGCGCTCGTCCGCGTCCCATTGCCGGGGGTGAATAGAACGGTTGGCGTACACCTTCACCCGTCGCCCGTCGAAGCTCAGGAAGGTGAAAATAGGGGTTGGCTTATCCGCGCCAGGCGCGTTCAGCAGGTAAGAGATTTTTGCCACGGTGTGCGGGTTCGTAGTTGCCGCTCCAAAGGTAGCAAGGTTGTCTTAGCGTAGGACACTTTGTAGGACAAAAAACCCGTTTCATATCGTATCTATCCTTACTTAAACAATAACTGGTGAGGTATAAAATCCGTTTGCGAGATATTTAGGGCTATTTTTACAGCGTTCTGCGGCCGGCTTGAAAATGTAGGTTGCAATCCAGTCCCCGCTACAAAAAAGCCCGTTTCCAGCTTGGAAACGGGCTTTTGCTTTTCCGGGGGTACTGCTCAGGGTACTCATGACCCGCCTCATACGGAGAATTCCCCCGGAACCCAACGCGCTCAGTAATTGTACCTTTGCGGCTATGCTGCTCGAACTCGACCTTGCCCCCGCCCGGCGCGACATCCGTAAGCTCTCGGCCGACGAGCTGAAGGAGTTTATGCTCGCCCACGGCGAAAAACCGTTTCGCGCCAAGCAGGTGAGCGAGTGGCTCTGGAAAAACACGGCCGGCTCGTTCGAGCAGATGAACAACCTGAGCCTGCCCACGCGCGAGCTGCTCGCCCGGCACTTCGTCATCAACGGCGTGACGGTGCAAAACCAGCAGCTGTCCAGCGACGGCACCATCAAGTCGGCGTTTCGGCTGCACGACGGCAACGTGGTCGAGGGCGTGCTCATCCCGCACGACACGCGCATGACGGCCTGCATTTCGAGTCAGGTGGGCTGCTCGCTGACGTGTAAGTTTTGCGCCACGGGCTACATGGACCGCAAGCGCAACCTCGACGCGGCCGAGATTTACGACCAGGTGGTGCGCATCCGCGAGCAGTGCGAAAGCCAGTACGGTACGCCGCTCACCAACATCGTGTACATGGGTATGGGCGAGCCGCTGCTCAACTACGCCAACGTGGTGGAAAGCGTCCGACGCATCACTGCG